>JAFLUR010000003.1 GCA_022508725.1 Oscillospiraceae bacterium | reverse complement strand
CGTTATTTTGAGGAGATGTATCTGCTTTATTAGCGTCTTCATATACAATATCAAGAGGTATATTTTCGGGGACTGCGTCAAGTATCTCGGGTTCGGGCAGATCTATTGCGATCTCATCGCCGCGCTTGATCTTGTATTTTTTATCTACCGCCTTTTCCTTCAGCAGGATATGTCCGTTTTCCGCCAGCTTTGCCGCATAGGAGCGCGAAATATCATCGCATACCGAGCTTATATATTTATCTATCCGTTCTCCCGTGTGTTCTTCGTTGGGTTTAAGCACTATTCTTTCCATTTTCCTCACTGTTCTTTTCGTCGTTGTTTTCATTCAAAAAAGCAAGATATATAATACAAAGCACAGCGCCCGTAACGATCGATATGTCCGCTATGTTAAAAACGGGGAAATCAATAAAGACCGTTTTTATAAAATCAACGACATATCCCCGGAATACCCTGTCCAAGCCGTTGCCGAACGCGCCGGCAAACATCAGGCACAACCCGGTGCGGTACAGTCTGTCCCGGGGTTTTTCTTTTATCAAATATATAACAAGTCCCGCGCAGAATACAGCCGAAACGATTGCAAGAAACCATGTGGCGTTATTCATCATCGAAAATGCCGCGCCTGTATTTTTTACGTTTACGAAATCTATAACTCCTTTTATCACTCTTACAGTGTCATACTGTGAAATATTTTTCAATACCATAAGCTTTGTAAGCTGATCGAATCCTATGACCGCCGCAGCGGTAACAATCCAAACCCACATATATACGAATATTCTCTCCTTCCGGAATTTTATTTTTGCTTTATATATTCAAGCGCCGCATAAATTTCATCTTTTGTAACATCTGTTTTCTGCACGACTTTGCCTATTTTCTCGGGCAGAATAAATTTAAGGATATCGCCGTCTTTCTTTTTGTCGTTCTTCATAAACCCGTATACGGCGTCGGGATCCGTGCCGCTGTGCGAAACGGGAAGACCGTACAGCTTTTCGGCCGATATTATTTTTTCGAAAACGTCTTTGTCGATCATTCCGCGGCGGTATGCGATATATGACGCGGCGCACATTCCGAGTCCCACGCACGCGCCGTGCGTTTCGGTAAAATTAAAGCTGCTTTCCGCGGCATGACCTATGGTATGCCCGAAATTCAGAATTGCGCGCAGATCATGTTCTTTTTCGTCTTTCGTAACAACGTCCGCTTTTATGGAACAATTCTTCACCGACATTTTTATAAGTGTATCTTCGTCAAGCGATTTGACCTTTTCGGAATTTCCGGTAAGATAATCGAAAAATTCGCTGTCATATATGATCCCGTGCTTTATGACCTCGCCCATACCCGATATGAATTCTTTTTCGGGCAGCGTTTTAAGTACGGAAACATTTATATATACAAGAGACGGCTGATGGAACGAGCCGAGAATATTTTTGCTCCCGGCAAAATCCACTCCCGTTTTGCCGCCGACGCTCGAATCGGATTGAGCAAGCAGAGTTGTGGGAATTTGAACAAATCTGATGCCGCGCATATAAATTGCCGCCGCAAATCCGGTCATATCGCCGGTAACTCCGCCGCCGAGGGCGATCATCATGCTCTTTCTGTCCAGCTTATGCTCCGCCGCGCTTTTGCATATCCCGAGGATGGAATCCATGTTCTTATTTTCCTCACCCGCCGCAAATATATGCTTTGCCGCAATATATCCCGAATTTTCGAGAATTCGGCATACCTCGCCGGCATACAGCTTATCAACGTTTGTATCGGTGACGACAAGCAGTTTTTTCGGCGCGCCTATATCTTCAAGTCCCTTTAACAGATAAGACCAATCTTTTTCAAATATTATATCGTAAGAATTTTCACCCGGATCAAGATGCAGTTTTTCCATAACAAGCTCCTTTTTTCAAAAAACAAATAAAACAAGGGCAACAAAGACCCTTGTTTTATCTTATCACAAATCAAATATTAAATCAAGATTATTTTTGTAAAATTATTTTATCTTATTATAACAGTCGGAGCAGATTTTTTCATATCCCTCGATGGTTCCCACCGTGTCGCTGTATATCCAGCATCTTTCGCATTTTTGTCCCGGTGCCTGAGCGACCCCGACCTTTACAAGCTCGCCGTCAAAGGTACATTCGTCGGCGCTGTCTGCCACATTCGCATGAGATGTTATAAATATCTCGGCAAGCTCGGGTTCGATCGATTTTAGGAAGTCTTTCAATTCGCCGTCCGCGTAAACGCTTACCGCCGCATCGAGAGATTTTCCGATTTTCTTTTCGTTTCTCGCAAATTCGAGAGCCTTCAGAACATCGTTCCGCACATCAATGATTTTATTCCATTTTTCCTCAAGCGCGTTGTCTGCGTATTTTTCATCGGGTACGGGCATTTGAGCAAAAGATACGCTTGTTTTGTCCTCGCCGGCGATATGCGGCATAAACTGCCATATTTCCTCTGCGGTAAAGGATATTACCGGAGAGAGGATTTTGACCATGGCGCTGAGTATCATATACATTGCCGACTGTGCGCTTCTGCGGAGGGGTGAGTCCGGTTTTTCGGTATAAAGTCTTGATTTGAGTATGTCAAGATAGAAATTGCTCATATCAACGACGCAGAATTTGTGAACGGCGTGATAAAGCAGATGGAACTCATAGTTTTCATACGAGTTTACGGCCTTTTCTATCATTTGATTAAGCTTCATTACAGCCCATCTGTCTATTTCCGGCATATCCTCATAAGCAACCATATCATTATCGGGATCGAAATCGTTTATATTGCTGAGAATATACCGCGCGGTATTGCGTATCTTTCTGTAGCCCTCGGAAAGCTGTTTAAGCGCTTCTTGGGACATACGCATATCGGTCCTGTAATCCGCCGAAACGACCCACAGTCTGAGCACATCGGCGCCGTACTGTTTTATAATATCCTGCGGAGAAATGGTATTTCCGAGCGATTTCGACATTTTCTTGCCGTCGCCGTCCTGTATCATTCCGTGAGTTATAACGATGCTGTACGGAGCTTTTCCCTGAGTTGCGATGCTTGTAAGAAGCGATGACTGGAACCAGCCTCTGTATTGATCGTTTCCCTCAAGATACATATCGGCGGGATATGACAGATCGTCTCTTTCCTCGCATACGGCGGCATGGCTTGAGCCTGAATCAAACCAAACGTCCATAATATCATGTTCCTTTGTGAAATGTCCGCAGCCGCACTCGCATTTAAGACCCTCGGGAACTATCTCGTCCGCTTCAAGCTCCCACCATTTGTCCGGACCCTCTTTTCTGAACAGATCGGCAACAGCCTTGATGGTTTCCTTTGTCGTGATTTCCTTGCCGCAGTCGGCGCAATAGAACATGGGAATAGGCACGCCCCACGTTCTCTGTCTTGAAATACACCAGTCGTTTCTGTCGCGGACCATTGATGTGATTCTGTCCTCGCCCCATGCGGGTATCCATTTTACACCCTCGATAGCTTTGCAGGCGTCATCTTTAAGCGCGTCAACCGATGCGAACCACTGATCCGTCGCGCGGAAAATGATAGGCTCTTTGCATCTCCAGCAATGAGGATACTGATGGACGATTGCCTCGGTCGCAAGCAGATTGTTTGTTCCGGTAAGCTTTTCAAGTATTTTCTCATTTGATTTTTCATAGAACAAGCCCGCAAATTCTCCGGCTTCTTCCGTAAGATAGCCCTTTGAATCGACGGGAACGACAATGTCAAGCTCGGGATATTTGCAGCATACGACATAGTCCTCCGCACCGAATCCGGGAGCTGTATGAACACAGCCGGTACCGGCTTCGAGAGTTACATGATCACCGACGATAACAAGGCTTTCTCTGTCGATAAACGGATGATAACAGGTAATATATTCCAAATCAGAGCCCTTGAATTTTTTTACGATCTCGAGTTCTTCGCTTATGCCGGCGGCTTTTTTGACATTATCGATAAGCTCGGTGGCAAGCACATAGATTTCGCCGTTCGGAGCCTTTGCAAGCGAATATTCGAAATCGGGATTCAGGCTGATCGCAACGTTTCCGGGGAGCGTCCATGTTGTGGTTGTCCATATCACGAAATACACGTTTTCAAGTCCCCCGAACAACCCCTTATCGTCCTTAACGGCAAATTTTACATATATCGAATTCGTCTTATCCTCGGCATATTCGATTTCCGCCTCGGCAAGCGCCGTTTCGCAGTCGGGACACCAGTAAACGGGTTTTAAGCCCTTATATATAAGCCCCTTTTCCGCCATTTCCCCGAACACTTCTATCTGCTTTGCGACAAATTCGTTGTTGAGGGTAAGATACGGGTTATCCCAATCGCCGAGAATGCCGAGTCTTTTAAACTGCGCTTTCTGCTTTTCCACATGACTGAGCGCAAACTCACGGCATGCCTGCCTGAATTTCACAACGCCCGCCTCATGCCTGTTTATGCCCAATTTCTTTATCGCCTGTCTTTCGATGGGGAGTCCGTGAGTATCCCAGCCGGGAACATACGGAGCGTAATATCCGCGCAGATTTTTGTAGCGGATTATTATATCCTTTAAAATCTTGTTGAGCGCGTGCCCCATGTGTATGTCTCCGTTTGCGTACGGAGGTCCGTCATGCAGAATAAACGGCTTTTTATCTTTGTTTCTCTTTTTAAGTTCGTTGTATAAATCCATGCTTTCCCAATATTCGAGCATTTTCGGCTCTCTTTCGGGAAGATTTGCCCTCATGGGGAAATCCGTTTTCGGAAGATTGACCGATTTTGTGTAATCATCGCATTTTTCGCACATTTATATTTTACATCCTTTCCTTATTTGGTTTACATCTTTATTTACACTCTTTATATTTTACAACAATCCGCCCGAAAAATCAATAGAATTATTAAAATATGTAAAAAACATATGAATTTTATTGATCGTATTGCGGACGGGGGTGAGATTATTTGTCATATGCACAAAAACCCGGTTCTTTATTTGTGCAATACTCACAAATAAGAATTATCGCAATAATTTTTTATTTATTTTTTTCACAAAATATTTGCAATTGTAAATTATGTGTGATATAATGTAAATATATTTATCGGACAAATGCCGGTTTGAAAAGCAAAAAACAATTTTCGGAAAATACATATGTTTGGTTGTCCGCGCCGGTTTGTGCGGGAAGCCGTATGAATACGCTGTTTTTCGGCAAGGTGTTTTTTGGGGACATATCCGGTGTTTTCCCGATACAAAATTCATATAAAGGAGAGAGATTAATGATGAACAGACACATCAAAAAAATGCTTTGCGGCATTATTTCGACAAGCCTTATCGCGGCGAATATCATAATGCCGGCTGTTGTCAAAGCTGACGCTGTGCCTATTTTTGAGGGCGATACCGTTATTAAAGAATGGAAATTCGATTTCGGTTCGGGCGATGATGTTGCCCCGGGCTATACCGCGGTAACACCCGACAGAAATTATGTCACCGCAAAGGATTACGGTTTTCTCGGCATTGACGGGGAGGGCTTTAAGCTCGGCGACCGCCTTGATTCTTTCGGAAATCAGAAGGGTCAGAAAATCGAGCTTGCCGCCGGCGGCGGTACGGGTCTTAACGATGCCGTAGGCTCCGTGGGCGAGGATATGTTCGGAAATACGGGAGAAAAGTATTATCCGACTCGTTTTGCTCTTAAAGTTGAGGATGAAACATACTACAGAGTAAAAGCGACGGTAACAACGCTCGATCCGACAAAGGATGCCGAGGTTTCGCTGTATACCGAAAGAAAGCATCCCATCATAACCGATGCCGTGATAAAAGCGGGCGATACGAGAACGCTTGTGTTTTCGGTAAGACCGACGCCTATTTACTATGAAAAATCCGAACCCAAGGGCTCTATTCCGGACGGTATGGTAAACGTGTGCGTTTTGGGTGAAAACTCGGCTATCGCGGCACTTGAAATCCAGCAGGTCGAAACACTGCCCGTATTTTGGGTTTTGGGTGATTCGACCGTAACCGACGGAAACTGCGCGCTTCCGTTTTTCAGACTCCAGAACTATACCGGAGTGGGAACCGGTCTTACAAAATACCTCCCGCCCAAGTATGCAATGGTAAACGAGGGCGAGGGCGGTCTTAATGCCGCGGACTCACTGCACTTCAATATGGTAAGCAGCCGTATCAAGAAAGGGGACTATCTCTATGTGGAGTACGGTCAAAACCATAAAAGCGACGGTGAGACGGGTTACTTGTCATGTCTTGATAAGTATTACACTCTTTGCCATGGAAAAGAAGCAAACCTTATTATTGTAAGTCCCATCGAAAGAATCAATCAGTGGGACAGCACGACAAAGCAGTACACGCACAGTCTTGCGGGATTTGCGGCAGCCGGCGAAAAATATGTTGCCGATAAGGTCAAGGCGGGAGCGACCGACATCGCTTATGTCGATCTCAATACATACAGCCTTAATTTCTACAACAAAATAGTTAAAGACAACGGTGACAGTGCGGATGCGATCAAGTTCTATTTCCAGACGCTGAACGGCGCTACCGATCAGACCCATCCCAACGATGCGGGTGCGGAAAACCTTGCTTATGAATTTTTCAAAGCGGCTAAGGCTGTTGATGATGCGACACAGAAAGCGGTTTTGGCGGATATTGTGGATAACATGACGGATGAGCTTCCCAATCTCGTGCCGGACTCGATAACCGAGGGCGGTCTCAGAAACAATCCGGCATGGCCGATATACGTTGTTCCCACAGACAACGAATATCCGGTTGTAATAAACGATATTAAATTTGACGAAAGCGGAAAGCCCGTTCAGGCGGATGTAACGGTTCAGGACGCGAAAATCAATATGGAAGCTTACGGTATCATCGTAATTACCGTGTTTGATGAAGACGGCGTCGAAAAGGGCAAATTTTATGCCATGGACCAGGTAGACAACTCAACCGGCAAGGGCAAACAGACGATCAAAAACTTTAGGGGCGATGTTACGCTCGGAGAAAACGATACATATACCGCGATCGTAATGAAAGCGGAGGACACCGCGGAGGGACTTCAGGTATCGGAAGATGAAGTTGCTTATTCGGCGACTTATAAGCCGACCGATATCGCGTTCCATCTTATAACAAACGAAGATAACGACGGAAACGAGGACTTTGATTATTACGGCGCGGAATATGACGATAAGTCGTCATCGCTTGAAGGCTTTAACAATTGGACGAAACGAGGAAGCGCGGGTATTACGCTTACACTCGGTCAGGACGGGGAAACAAAATATGCGACAATTTCATCAGACGGCGCAAAGAACGGAGCCGCAGGTCAGGGTTCATGCTATGTTGCAAAGGATCTTACCGAGCCTATCGGAACGACCGGCAGATATCTTATTTCGGCGGATATGAAGTTTGTTTCAAGCACAGGCATGAATGTTAAATTTGTTGTCGGAAACACAGACAAAGATCCGTGGGGCAGCGAGACGTTTACCGCTTTTTCGATAGGAGGCGAAGGAGCCGTAACAATAGACGGAGAAAAAGCCGGAAATATCTCCGCTACCGGATTTACAAATGTTAAATATATACTTGATATGGATCTCGGCACGGCGTCTTTGTCGGTAGGCGGAGGCGATGAGGTTACGGTCAATGTACCCAACTACACAACCACAGAACTTAACATATCTCCGGAAAGACTTACCGGATTTATGTTTGAATCCAATAAGACAATGTTTGATATTAAGGTAGCAAATCTTGTTGTGGCTAAGTTAAAGGACGTAAAGCTTCCCGAGAGAGAAATCAAGATCGCACCGAATAACACAACGATAGGAACGGTTGAATTATTCACGCCCGAGCCGGAACCCACACCCGAGCCGTTGCCGGAACCCACACCCGTTTCTACGAAAGAGCCGGATGCAGCATCTACAAAAGAGCCTGAAGCAGCATCTACAAAAGAGCCTGAAGCCGTGTCCACAAAGGAGCCTGAGGCTGTTTCCACAAAGGCACCGGAACAGGGTACCGTACCCGATCCGTCGGATTCATCCGGAGAGAGCAATGCGGATGACGCCACGCTTACAGGGGATGAAACATCGGGCGGCGTGACGCTCTCTTACGCAAACGGCAATGCCGTTATAACATCGGATAACGGTTCGCTTACCGCTGTTTTGATAGAGGCGGTCTATGCCGATGACGGAACATCTCTTTCAGAAGTAAAAATCAATAAAGTTGAATACAAGGACGGCGATGACAAGACAAAAACCGTTGCCGTATCGGAAGGCAGTAAGATAATGCTCTGGGATTCGCTTAAGAATGTGAAAGCTTTGTGCGGAGCCGTGGAATGTATCACACCGGCGGAGCCTACGCCGGAAATTACGCTTCCGCCGGAGCCTACACCGACTCCGGAGTCCACATCGGCGCCGGAACCCACGCCTATGCAGGATCTGCCGGGAACAATAGCGGACAGCTTTAAGATCAATTCGGTAATAACGATAAAAGCGACACCCGAAGAGGGATATGTATTCTTGGGCTGGATCGACAGATTGACGAATACAAAGGTATCGGGCGATGCGGAATATAAATTCAGACTTCACTATAATGAAAATCTTATGGCTCAATTCGCAAAAGAACCGAGTCTTGAGGATGTTGTGAACTTCAGTGTGTCACCGGAGCAGGCATCGATGAAAGGAAAACCGGGCGTATCGGTAAAGGTAAACGCAGGAAATGCCTTTGACGCCGCAAATACTCCGTTTACGAAGCTTACAAATACCGATATTACATGGTCATGCGATACAGCCGGAATTACGGTAAGCGCGGACGGTGTTGTTACGGTAGGAGATGACTTTGCGCTTCCCGAAGGTAAGCTCACAACGGATATAAAGATAACGGGTACTCTTAACGGCATTGAAAAGACTTGCAGTATTACGGTTTACGGATATGAGTATTTCGAGAATATGGATGAGAGTACGACGAACTTCAACGGAACGTTCGTGACCGTAGCCGGAAAGACAATGATGGCGTTCCCCGGAGGAAATGCAACAAGTAGTTATTCGATGTCCGAGCCTGTAAGCCTTGACAAGGCGACAACGCTTCTGTTTGATCATGCATGGTCGGGATCTAATACCTGCGGACAGCTCAGAAGGCTTCACTTTAAAAACTCGGAAGGTCAAGTGATCTTCTCGATGCATTATACCTGGGATACATTGGTTGTAGGCGGAACCGACATCTTAAAAGCGGTACAAAAGGACGCTTTCAGCACCGTTAAGGTGGAAATAGATCCCGTGGAAAATAAGGTTAAGGTAACAGTGGGAGAAAAATCAGCCGAAATAACTCTTCTTGAGAATGCCGGAGACATTGCGGGAATTGATTTTGTATCCGATTCAAGCGTACCGGGACCTGAAGCAAGAGCGCTCGGTATCTCCAATATTACAATTGTACAGTAACGGATAATTCGATTGTAACGGCAGTCGGATAAATAACCGGAAAAAATTGAGGGCAATCCGCGGGGATTGCCCTCATATTTTTAACAGGTTGAAATTTGAAAAAAATACCTTGAAATCGTTTTTTTCCGATCTCAAGGTATTTTTTATTATCTTACCATTTCATCCTGACGTCCCACAGCCTTGTGAGAGGCGATAACGCTTTCTATTTCCTCTATGCTGCTTGCGGACATATCGCCGAGAACGGTATTTTTTACCGCCGAAAGCGCGTTTCCTATTTCAAGAGCGCGTTCGATTGTCTCCTCTTTGATAAGCCCGTAAAGCACGCCGGCAAGATATGCGTCGCCGCTGCCTATCCTGTCTATTACCTCAATATTGTTATACGGTGCTTCCTCATAAAAATTCCCGTAGAAATATATTTTTGAATTGAAATTATGATGTGTGGGGCTTACCGCTTCTCTGCGTGTCGTCGCAACAAGACGGCAGCCGTAGTCATTGGCATAGCCCTGCATGATTTCCTCGAGAGAACCCGTTCTTTGCAACATTCGTCTCGATGTTTCCTCCGACACGAACAGCAGATCGACCAACGGGAAAATCTTTTCTATAACAGCCTTTGCCTCCTCCTCGCTCCAGAGAGCCGCACGGTAATTCACATCAAATGAAATGAGAGCGCCCGCCTTTTTAAATCGTTCGATTATTTCAAGAGCGCATTTTCTCAGCTCGGGATCAAGCGCAAGGGTTATGCTGCTTATATGGAATACTTTTGTTTTGAAATATGTATCGCCGGGTATTTCATTTATTTTGAGAGAGCATACAGATGATTTTGCTCTGTCATATATGACCGACGATTTGCGCGGATAGACTCCGCTTTCGTAATAATATATACCCAGACGGCGTTCGGGAGATTTATCATATATGATATAATCATCGCTTACATTGCCGTATCTTATTTTATTCCTTATGAAATGCCCCATTTTATTTTCGGGCAGCTTTGTGATAATAGCGGAACGCGCGCCGAGCATAGCGGCTCCCGAAACAACGTTAAGCTCACTTCCGCCCGCGTTTTTTTCAAAGGTTTCGCTCTGAGATATTTTTTCCTTATTCGGCGGCGAAAGACGGAGCATGACCTCTCCCATTCCGATAATATCAAAATCGGTGTCGGTTTTAAATATGTTCATAACAATGACCTCCCTGTTATTTGTATATTTTTTATATATTTTACTGACTATATCATATCATATTTTCCGAATATCGTCAATAAGGGAATAAAAATATCTCCTCAGGCAAAATATTTTGATTTGTCATATTATCAGCATAGCGTCGCCCAAGCTGAAAAATCTGTACCTTTGTTTCACAGCCTCATTATATGCGCCAAGCACATTTTCGCGCCCCGCAAGCGCGCTTACAAGCATTATAAGAGTTGATTCGGGAAGGTGAAAATTTGTTATAAGCGCGTCGATCACCTTGAAGCCGTAGCCGGGATATATAAAAATTTCTGTTCTTCCGCCGTCGGCGCAAATTTTTCCGAATTTCGAGCCTACCGTTTCGAGAACCCTTGTTGCAGTCGTTCCGACGGATATTATACGACCGCCGTTTTTGCGGGTATTATTGATAATTTCCGCCGTTTCCTCCGGAAGAATGTAAAATTCCGAATGCATTTTATGGTCGATGATGTTTTCCGTCTTTACGGGGCGGAATGTGCCTATTCCCACATGAAGAGTAACATATGCGATACTCACGCCTTTTGCTTTTATCTCATCAAGCAATCCCGGAGTAAAATGGAGTCCGGCGGTGGGGGCGGCGGCGGAGCCGGGGATTTTTGCGTATACCGTCTGATATCTGCTTTTATCTTCAAGCTTTTTCGTTATATACGGCGGCAGGGGCATTTCGCCCAGTCTGTCGAGAATTTCCTCAAAAATTCCGTCATATTCGAAACAGGCGATCCTGTTGCCGTTTTCGAGGATTTCTTTAATTTCGGCATGAAGCTCTCCGCCGAATTCGAACCTTGCCCCGACCCTTGCTTTTTTGCCGGGACGAACCATGACCTCCCATTCGGAAAGCGAGCGTTTTTCAAGCAGCAGAAATTCCATGGCTCCGCCCGTTTTTTCCTTTTGCCCGATAAGTCTTGCGGGAATTACCTTTGTATCGTTGAGAACAAGGCAGTCCCCGGCTTTTAGATAATCGGTTATATCGCGGAATATCTTATGTTCAATACAGCCTGTTTTTTTATCAAGAACGAGCAGCCTTGAGTTTTCTCTGTTTTCGATAGGCTCCTGCGCGATCAATTCCTCCGGAAGCTCATAATAAAAATCGGACTTTTTCATGTTATCCATAATATTTCTCCTTATAAAAGGGCAGTACCGAAAATGATACTGCCCGATTTTTTATGAAAATAAGCTTTGGGATAATTTATCTTATAAAGCTTAAACTTTGTATTATTCCGTCGGCTATTCCCTGTGCTATGGCGTTTTGGTAGCCGTCGTCGCAAAGCTTTGACATATCGGATTCATTTGTGAGAAATCCGAGTTCGATAAGTATTGCCGGCATATTGCTTGTGCGTGTCACAACATGGTTTGCGGTTTTTACGCCTCTGTTTCTTGTGTCCATCTGCGCCATCATTGAACTGAGAACATATTCCGCGACGCGGCTGCTTGTTATTCCGTATGCGCTGCCGTTATTTTGCTCCGAATAATAGACCTCTGTACCGTTTGCGCTGCTTTGTTCGTATGAATTTGAGTGTATGCTGACGAACAATGCCGCATTGAGAGAATTTGCAAGCGCCGATCGTTCTTCGAGAGTGGGATATGTATCGCCGGTGCGCGTCATTTGAACATTACAGCCGTTATTGCGGAGAATGTCCGCGACTTTGAGAGCCACGCTGAGATTTATATTCTTTTCCTCATATACCACACCGCCGAGAGTTCCGGATGCTCCGGGGTCGCTTCCGCCGTGACCCGCGTCGATTACAATGATTTTATCTCCGGAAACCATGGCTGCGGGCGGAGTCTGCTCGACCGGCAGCAGTATTTGCGGTATTTCGGGCGGGATATACGGTTTTATACGGACGGACATTATCTTGTCGTTGACCGTTACCTCAAAATCGCCTATATCGGTTTCGGTGTCAAGCACGATTTTCGAGCTTTTGTTTTCGTACGCGATACGCAGAAATTTGACGGAGCCCTTGTTTATTTCGCATGAAACCATAGCCGAACGTGCGGCAACGCCCTGTGCGTTAATGATTATTCTTGTGGGGTCCGTAAGCTTTTCGGTAGTAAAGCTGCCGAAACCGTCGCTCGATGATATGTCGATAACGGTATCTTCTCCGTCAACATATGCCTCTATCGAACCGAGAGATGATAATTTATCGGATACGGGCAGAGAGCCGTCCGACGGTTTGGGCGATTCCGCGGGAAGAGGCGTTTCTTCGGAGACGGGCGTTTTTTCCGGAAGCGGTGATTCCTCGGGTGAGGTTATGGATATAACACCGTTGTCGCCGTCAAAATCGACCGTCATTCCTATTGTTTCGGAAATAAATCTTACAGGCACCATGGTTTTTGCGGATTCACCCTGTTTTGCTATGAGCTTGGGTGTAACTCCGTCGGGAATGGTAACTTCATTGTCATTGAGAAGAGCTGTGGGGCTGCCTATTTTAAGCTTTAAATTGACATCTCCGTAATTGACCGATATACCCTTTTCGTCCGAATTATAATCAACTCTTGCCCCCATAGCCTCAAAAACCTCCCTCAAAGGCACAAGTGCGCGGTCGTTGAATATTATCGGAGGCATGGGAAGATCGGTTATATTTTCATCGTTTATAACAAGGTCGTAAATCGATCCGGTATATTCGGTGACAATATTGTCATACTGAAGAGTCATAGCAGATGAAGATGCCGCGGCAAAGGTGAACATCATTATGCATACAGCTATAAACTTTGATATTTTTTTCATTTAATAAAAACACTCCTCTTTTTAAAATCAGACTTGATCGCGGAGACAGAACCGCGCCGGCTGTGTATGGGCGGGTCATCGAAAGAATTTTTAATCCGCCGGAATATTAAAATGCTCATAAGCAAGCCGTGTGGCAATTCTCCCTCTCGGTGTGCGCGCGATAAAGCCGAGCTGCATAAGATACGGTTCGTAAACGTCCTCTATTGTATTTGCATCTTCGCCTATCGTTGCGGCAAGAGTATCAAGACCCACGGGACCGCCGGAAAATACATTTATCATGGTCATGATCATGCGTTTGTCGGTCATATCAAGTCCCTTGCCGTCTATTTCGAGAGCCTCAAGCGAATACCGTGCCATTTCCTTTGTTATTCTTCCGTCACCTTTGATCTGCGCATAATCGCGGACTCGTTTTAAAAGACGGTTTGCTATTCTCGGCGTTCCTCTTGAACGGCAGGCTATTTCATAAGCGCCGTCATTGTCTATATCCACCGACAAAATTCCCGCCGAACGCTTTATTATTTTTGTAAGGTCGTCATTTCCGTAAAGCTCCAGTCTGCTGATTATTCCGAAACGATCACGCAGCGGGGCGGTAAGAAGTCCCGCCCTTGTGGTTGCGCCTATCAGCGTGAATTTGGATATATCAAGTCTTATCGAACGGGCGGACGGACCTTTTCCGAGGATTATGTCAAGAGCGTAATCCTCCATCGCGGGATAAAGTATTTCCTCAACGGTTCTGCTTAGCCGGTGTATTTCATCTATAAAAAGAATGTCGTGCTGCGAGAGATTTGTAAGGATCGCCGCCAGATCTCCCGCCTTTTCGATAGCCGGTCCGCTTGTTATGCGTATATTGACTCCCAATTCATTTGCCATAATGCCGGCGAGAGTTGTTTTGCCGAGCCCGGGAGGACCGTATAAAAGAACATGATCAAGCGATTCTTTCCGTTCCTTTGCGGCGTCTATCGATATTTTTAAATTTTCCTTGACTTTTTTCTGACCTATATATTCATCAAGCGAACGCGGGCGCAGTCCCAAATCGACCTGTTCGTCTTCGGGAATATATTCTCCCGTAATTATACGCTCGTTATCATCAAACAACATTTTCCCGCACCTACTTAATCATATTTTTAAGAGCCGTTTTTATCATATCTTCAAGCGGCATCCGGTCATCAAGGCCGTATATTGCTGTTTTTGCGTCTTCGGGAGAATATCCGAGTGACAGCAGAGCCACCACGGCGTCATCCTTTACCGAACCGGGAGCGGCGGCAAAGTCATGCGCGGATATACTTTCCGGAAGCTTTGACATTTTATCTTTCATTTTGTCTTTCAATTCGAGTATAACTCTCTGCGCGGTTTTTGTACCGACTCCGTCCGCTTTTGTAAGAGTTTTTGCGTCGTTTGTCATGACCGCAAGTATAAACTTATCGATCGTTGTGATCGACAAGAGCGATAAAGCGGCTTTCGGACCTATTCCGTTTACCGAAATAAGATTTACAAAAACATTAAGCTCTTCATTGGTAAGAAAACCGTATATATCCATTATACCTTCGCGCAGATACAGGTGGGTATACATTGTGACCTTATTTCCGGCAGATATTTTATCAAGGCTGAACAATGATGTGTAAACCTTATATCCCACACCAAAGACGTCGATAACAACGAAATTATTTTCCTTATGTACGGCTTCTCCGCTTATATAGTAAAACATATTCGATCCTTTCACAATTATCCGGAAAATCCGGACGGGTACGGCGGAAATTTCTTATAAATATATCTTCCTGTACATTATATATTATACTGATATCCTGTTTTATGTCAAGCAAATATACATTAAAAATATATTACATTTGCATTACACCGTTTCGGAATTTGTGCCGTAGGAATGTGCATGACAAATTCCCACTGCCAGAGCGTCGGCGGCATCGTCCGGCTTGGGAATCACATTGAGATTTAACAGCATTTTTACCATTTGCTGCATCTGCTGCTTATCGGCGCGTCCATAGCCCGTTATTGCCTGTTTTATCTGCAAGGGTGTATATTCGTAAACGGGTATTCCCTTGTTTGCGGCAGATACCAAAAGTACACCCCTTGCCTGAGCTACCGAGATGGCTGTTTTTGCGTTGCTGTTGAAAAAAAGCTCTTCCACGGCAACGGCATCGGGTTTGTATAGGTCAAACACTTCGTTTATTTTCTCGTATATTATACCGAGTCTTTGAGTGGTTTTTGTATGAGCTTGTGTCGTTATGGCTCCGTATTCCATCATTTCAAGCTTGTTTTTTGCATATTTCACTATCCCGACTCCGACAATAGCGTACCCGGGGTCTATTCCGACTATAACCAAATCATATCTTCCTTTCAAATTTTTTTGATTTTCTTTTCGATGCGTGATAAAAATTACGGATTTACGGTTCTGTGAGAACACGCTCCGATATATTATACTACAGAAAATTTTATTTTTCAAGACCGGAATTTTGTGAGGCGGCTGTTGACAAACGGGGCAGCCGGGATTATAATGTTGATTGGATGATTTTCGGTAAACAGATGAATGTAAGCGCTCCCTCAATTAAATCTTGAATAATTTATGCGAAGAACTTTCTTGTGAAAGTCAAGGAATTTCTTATGAAATTCTTTGAAGAAAACCTCAGTAAAACGCGTGTTTTTCTCGGTTGCACAGGTGAGGCGGTAAAACGAAGTTTTACGACCGGAGCAAGGGTTTCCGGCGCAGAATTTCACAGCTTGGGCAGCCGGAAAATTCAAGAGTCGGTTTGGGGAACAATATTGCTTTATCCGGTGTTTGCGGAGGTTTATGAATAATTTCGGAGGTGGCAGGTGAAAAGATATAACTGTACGGTATTGTTTAACGAGGATAAATCAAAAATACTGTTTTGCAAAAGAACGAAAGACCCGTACAAAGGCTTGTATAACTTTGTCGGCGGCAAAGCGGAATTTTGGGAGCGCGGCATATCCGCCGCATACCGAGAACTGAAAGAGGAAACCGGGATTTCATCGTCACAGGTAAGGCTTTACAGACTTATGGATATTACATATTACCGGAAAAATTTTATTCTTGAGCTGTATGTAGGCAAATTATCCGGACAGGCGGAGCTGACCGAGGAGGTAAACCCGCTGCTGTGGCTGCCGGTCACCGAAGATTTTACCGATATGCACAGGTTTGCAGGTGATCAAAATATCGCGCATATAGTAAACACGGCGCTGCAATATCCGCTTGACAAGATGTACGGTAAATATTCTCCCGATAGACAACAAGACATATATTCACCCGATGAACAATATGACAAATCCGACAAAGGGCGAAATATATGTATCGGAGCGGACGGCTGCAAGGGCGGGTGGATCGCGGCGATTATCGATAACGGCAAATTGAAAACGGAACGTTTTTCATCGGTCGGTGAAATAGTGTCCGGATATCCGGAATTTGACGGATTTTTAATTGATATGCCGATAGGACTCCCGAGCAATATAAATCATGTAAGACCGGACAGTCTTGCTCGCAAAGCGACAGCGCCGAGAACCTCAACAATTTTCCCCACACCGTGCAGGGCATCGGTATATTCGGACACAGAATCCGGGCAAATCGAAAACAACAAAATATGTTTGGGCAAGGGCTTGTCAAAACAAGCAATGGCAATAATCCCCAAAATACGAGAGATCGACACATTTTTGTGCGAACATGAAGAATACAAAAACAGAATCGCGGAAAGTCACCCGGAGGTATGCTTTGCGCGTTTGAACGGGGCGGTGGTAATGAGTAAGAAATCGGATAACGAGGGTATTGCGGAAAGGGTAAATATATTGAAAAGGTATGTTCCGGAGCTGTCCGAAACCGATATAAAGCAAAAGTCAAAGGAATTAAGGTGTAATGCGGATGATATTGCCGACGCGATTTGTCTTGCGATAACCGCGCGGCTTTACGCTTCGGGAAAAACGGAGTCCATTCCCGAAAATCCCGATACCGATGATTGCGGCTTGAAAATGCAGATGATAATACCGAAAGGATGACAGATATGACAGATATAAAACAATTTTCATCATTAAAAGATGCGCTCCGCAGCCTTTTCGGAGCAAAAACAAAGGTAAAGACCTCCGATCGAATTGCCGGAGGCGATATAAACGAGGCATTCGAATTGACATTAACCACGGGAGAACGGGTGTTTATGAAATCGAACGACAGCCCCGACGCTTCCTTCTTTGCTGCGGAGGCGGCGGGACTTACCGCAATATCGCAAACGGGCACCATCGGTACTCCGCATATTCTCGCATACGGAACGGACGGCGGCAAGGCGTTCCTGCTTCTGGAGCACATTTCCGAGAAAAGCAAGATATCCGGTTATTGGGAAACATTCGGCGAACAGCTTGCCCGAATGCATACGGTGGATGCAAAAGAATATGTAACGGACGGAACTTACGGCTTTAACGGCAATAACTATATCGGTCACACCGAGCAGATAAATACCCCGCATAACGATTGGAGAAGCTTTTTCCGCGAATGTCGGCTTGATGTGCAGTTTCGTATGGCGGAAAGATATTTTGACACGCAGGAATATTGGCAAATAAACAAGCTGTTGGAGCGGCTTGACGATCTGCTGATCGAGCCGGAGCGTCCGTCGCTTTTGCACGGTGATCTGTGGTCGGGTAATTTTATGACGGGGAATGACGGAAAGGCATGGCTTATCGATCCCGCCGTATATGTCGGTCACGCCGAGGCGGATATTGCCATGACGGAGCTTTTCGGAGGATTTCCTCCGGCGTTCTATGCCGCATATCGGGAAATCGCGCCGATACAGGCGGGATACGGTGACAGGCGTGATTTATACAATCTTTATCAGCTCTTGAACCACTTGAATATGTTCGGCGAATCGTATCTTTCGTCTGTTAAGCGTATTATAAAGAAATATGTTTGAAAAATCCGCCGGATATGAATTTGCAAGGAGGAGCGGACGTGAAAATGAATGTTAAAGAAATATTGAAAAGAGCGTCGGAATTGCAGCCGGAGCTTTTGGAAATACGGCGAGAGCTTCACAAGCATCCGGAGGTGGGATTTGATTTACCGTTTACAAAAGCCTTTGTAAAGAAAAAGCTTGAGGAATTCGGTTATACTCCCGTTGAGATGGGCAAGGCGGGACTTGTTGCGATATGCGGCGGAAAAAAGCCGGGCAAAACGGTTCTTCTGCGCGCCGATACGGACGCTTTGCCGATTTATGAGGAGGCGGAAGTCGATTATCGCAGCGAAACGGACGGTAAAATGCACGGCTGCGGACACGATATGCACACCGCCATGCTGTTGGGAGCCGCGAAAATTTTAAAGATGCATGAAGATGAAATACCCGGGACGATCAAACTGGAATTTCAGCCTGCCGAGGAAATTTTCCAAGGCTCGCCGGATATGATTGCGGCGGGACTGCTTGAAAATCCGCACGTTGACGCGGCGGTAATGATCCATGTAACCGCGGGACTTCCGATTCCGTCCGGTACCGTCATGATTGCGGGCGGCGGTATTTCAGCCGCATCATGTGAGCAGTACCACATAACGGTGCATGGAAAAGGCGGACACGGCTCTGTGCCGCATGAAACGATCGACCCGATAACCGCCGCCGCGCATATTCATATTGCTCTTCAGGAAATAACAGGCAGAGAGATTGACGGACATGATTACGGCGTATTTACGACCGGGCGTTTTGAGGCAGGTCAAGCGTCGAATGTAATTCCGGACAAAGCGGAAATGTGGGGAACCATTCGCACGACCGACCCGGACAATAAAGTGGGCGCGCTTATAAAAAAGCGTATTGAGGAAATAAGTGCCGGCATAGGCGCGGCTTTGAGATGTGAAGTTTCAGCGGAATTTTATGATTTCTGCCCATGTATGATCATCGATAATGAGCTTTCAAAGAATATAATGCGGTATATGAAAGAGCTTTTTGACGAGAGAGCGATCGATCTTTCGGTAATATCGGGCGGAAAACCGGGCGGAGGAAGCGAGGATTTCGCATTTGTAAGCCATGAAGTTCCGACAGCCGTTATGTTTTTGGTCGCGGGGAGCTCCGGCGACGGCTATATTTACGGTCAGCACCATCCGAAAGTAAGGTTTGACGATTCGGTCCTGCACCGCGGCGCCGCCGCATACGCTTATTCCGCGCTGCGCCTTCTCGAACAAAGCAATTGAAATGCGGAAATATCCCAAACAGCAGAAAACTCGTGCTTGACACAAAAAGCATTATAAAAAGGGCCGGCAGCGGTTAAGCCCGGCGAATAAAATAAGAGTAACCGCCTTAACCGGACTTCGGGCGATTACTCTCTTTTAAGGATAAATTTCCTCCCGCCGCCTTATATCCGACATAACGATTATATTCGGATTTCTTTTCTTAAAATAATCTATAACTTCCGCGTCATATATTGTTTGGGCTGTTACCCTTTCGGGAAATTTCTGCCGGAAATTGATACTGCCGTAATATTCCGCATTCATTCCCACTTCGACCTTATTCAAAAAAAGCATACAATATATATAATCATCGGATGTCTTATAATCAACAATTGACCCATCCGCTATATGCTGTGCTTTTTCAATTTTTATACCCGCAATATCACCGATACTCATATAATGTTTTTTTATATGAATATAACATATCTCTTCTTCATCGATATACATACCCCAAGTGCAAGAATACTTGGTTTTCGTCATTGACAAATAAGATATGATTATTATAATCACGTCAAATACGATCATTTTGCGGCTGAACGGATGCAATACACACATTAATAATATTATTACGGCAATATATACCGAAAAATATATTATCCCGTCGTACGGCAGCAAAATATTTTTCAAATAATTATGATGCATATTTTCCTTCTTTTGTATAATTTTTGTTATAAAAACCGCTGTAACGGAAGCTCCGATGAAAGCCGTGCCGGTCATTAT
>JAFLUR010000299.1 GCA_022508725.1 Oscillospiraceae bacterium | reverse complement strand
TTGTCCTTTTGATTGTGTGTTCTGCAATCAGCGGTATATAACGGGAGAAAGCCGCGGGATCACACATGATGATGTTAAAAATACAATAGAGAAATATCTTGCGACGCTTCCCCAAAAGGACAGAGTGGTCGAAACGGCGTTTTTCGGCGGAAGCTTTACGGGTATCGAGCCGCAGCGGCAGAGAGAATTGCTTTCGGCGGCGGATGAATATGTAAAAAAGGGCAGTATTGATGGTATACGGCTTTCAACAAGACCCGATTATATATCAAAAGAAGCATTGGATTTACTCTCGGAGTACGGAGTCACGACCGTTGAGCTCGGAGTGCAGTCGATGGATAATTATGTTCTTTCGGCGTCGGGAAGAGGGCATACAGCTGAGGATGTGGAAAATGCCGTTAAAATTATACGCGATTATGATTTTAAGCTCGGACTTCAGATGATGACGGGACTTCCGGGAGATACTCCGCAAAAATCTCTCGAAACAGCCGAAAAAATCGCATCGCTCAGACCGGATTTTGTGAGGATATATCCGACGCTTGTCGTGAAAGACACACGTCTTGAGGAGCTTTACGCAAAAGGAATGTACAAGCCTCAGAGTGTTGACGAAGCGGTAGCGCTTTGCGCCGGGATAAAGAAAATTTTTGACGGAGAAAAAATAAAAATAATAAGAATTTCGCTTGTAACTACCGATGAAATAAGTCCGGGAGGCTCGCTTGCGGCGGGTCCCTTTCATCCGGCTTTCGGGGAACTGGTGGATAACGAGATCTATTATGAGAAAATGATCGGACTTCTTTCGGAAAAGGATGATAAGAAACGTGAATATGTATTTGCGGTAAATCCGAAAGATGTGTCAAAAGCGGCGGGACATAAGCGAAGGAATACAGGTCGTATATACGAAAGGTTAGGTTTGAAAATAAAGATTGCCGGAAATGACGATATTCCCGAGGGGGATATTGTTTTGCAAGAGATAGGCAATACAACGGGCGGGTGAGATAAAGAGTGTTTTTAAAAAGAATAGAGATCTACGGATTCAAATCTTTTGCCGATAAAACGGCGCTTGATTTCGATTCGGGAATAACCGCTATTGTGGGACCGAACGGAAGCGGAAAAAGCAATATATCCGATTCGGTGCGCTGGGTCCTCGGAGAAATGAGCGCAAGATCGCTGCGCGGATTGAATATGCAGGATATAATATTTTCGGGAACGGAAAAGAGAAAACAGCTTAATTTTGCGGAGGTCACACTGGTTCTTGACAACAATGACAAAGCATTTGATATTGAATTTGACGAAGTTACCGTAACAAGGCGTGTATTTCGTTCAGGAGAAAGCACATATCTTATAAATAAGACTCAGTGTCGTCTGAGGGATATAACGGAATTGTTTCTCGACACGGGACTCGGACGGGAAGGATATTCCATTATAGGACAGGGAAGAGTGGATCGGATATTGTCTACCAAAGCGGAGGACAGGCGCAGCATATTTGAAGAAGCGGCGGGAATATCGAAGTATAAGCAAAGAAAAGAGGATGCCGAAAAAAAACTCAAATCGGTCGAGGAAAACCTTGTGCGTATAGACGATATTGTATCGGAGCTTGAAAAACAGCTTTCACCTCTCGAAAAACAAGCCGAAAAGGCAAAGGAATACTTTGTTTTGTACGACGAACATAAAAAGCTTGACGTAAGCATATCTTATCTGTCAATAAAAAACAGCAAAAAAAGTCTTGATGAAACCGAAAGGTTTTATACCGATATACTAAATCAGAGGACGGAGCTTGAAAAAAACGGTTCGGAGCTTGAAATCGAACTGAGCGCGTTGTATAATGATATAAAGCTTCAGGATGATAAAAGCAGGGAGGAAAACGAGATCCTTAGTAAGAACCGTGATGAAAAAATGTCGGCGGAAAACACCGTCAACCTGCTGAAAAACGATATTCAAAACAATATTGCCATATCCGGACGCATTGAAAAGGATAAGGAGAATGCGCTTGCAAAGATTAATGATATACACGCAAAAACAGACGAGCTTGAAAGAAAGGCGGCAGCGGCGGAGGAATATAAAAGGACCGTAAACGCCGGATTGGCGGAGCTTGAAGAAAATGCGGCGCGGACGGATGATATATTAAGGGAAAAGCAAAATATTATCAACGGAATAAAGAGTGATATAATATCCTTGATGAATGACGCGTCCGCCGCAAAGGCAAAATTGTCCGGTATTGAAAATCTGCGCAGGAATTTTCTTGACAGGCGCGAAACCGTAGAAAAA
Source organism: Oscillospiraceae bacterium (assembly GCA_022508725.1). Classification (GTDB taxonomy): domain Bacteria; phylum Bacillota; class Clostridia; order UBA1381; family UBA1381; genus JAFLUR01. The sequence goes on along the minus strand of JAFLUR010000299.1, from coordinate 702 downwards.
GAAATTTCCGGATTTAATGAATCCATGGAAAAAAAGAACCGGGATATCGAGAATAACAGACGGCTTGTCGCACAAAAGGAAGAAAAGCTTGCGGAGATGAAAGAGAGACTCGGACGCTTTGAAAAAAGATATGCGGAAAACCGGGAAAAAATAAATAATATAACGGCACAAATAAACAGACTCACCGTTGATTACAATTCAAAAAATTCAAGAAAACGCATGCTTGAAGATATGGAGCTTTCTTATGACGGATTTTCCGGAAGCGTAAAGGCCGTGCTTACATCGAAGGAGCTCGGGGAATGTTCGATATACGGAACGGTGTCCTCGCTTATACAGGTAAAAAGCGAGTATATAACGGCGGTTGAGACCGCATTCGGAGGCGGTATGCAGAATATCGTTGTAGAGGATGAGGAGGATGCAAAGGAGGAGATAGCCTTTTTGAAGCGTACAAAAAGCGGAAGAGCAACATTTTTGCCGGTAAGCTCTGTCAGGGCGATGGGATCGTCTTTTCCGGACTTAAGCGGTGAGCCGGGATATATCGGCATAGCGGCGGAGCTTGTGAGCTGTAATATAAAATACCGTGAGATCATAAAAAGTATGCTCGGAAGAATTGCCGTTACCGATAATATCGATAATGCGGTAAGTATAAGCCGCAAATACGGATATAAATTCCGCATAGTTACGTTGGAGGGCGATGTGGTA
>JAFLUR010000298.1 GCA_022508725.1 Oscillospiraceae bacterium | reverse complement strand
CACCGTTATGGATAAAGCTTGTCATATCGAGCGCGAAGTCCTCCCATCCCGTATTTATCTGTCCCTTTTCGATCCATTTGCCCGAAATAGGGTTTTCGTCGGTACATTCAAGGCAATAGCAGCGATGGCGAAAATTATCGTCCTCTCTTCCCGCCGCAAAGTATATATACCATTTTCAGTCGATATAATGAAGCTCGGGAGCCCATATATTATAACTCATCGCGCCGCTCTCGTGTTTTTTCCATATAACCGTCCCTTCCGCATCGGAAAGACCGTTTATTGTTTCCGAGCGTCTTAATTCGATACGGTCATACTCGGGGACAGAACCCGTAAAATAATAATATCCGTCGATATGTTTTAAACACCACGGGTCGGCGCGCTGCGGCACCAACGGATTTTTATATTCGTTTTTATTCATGCAAATTTCCTCCCGATATATTTTCTTATATTCAAATAATACCGCATAATGCATGATATTCAGCGATTATGCGGTATTGAGTTTATTTACGAAAAAAATTATTTACCCTCTGTCAATCTCTTTGTATCAACAGCAATCATAAGCTCTTCGTTTGTCGGGATAACAAATGTTTTAACTTTTGCGCCCGGCTTTGTTATATCCTTGAGTCCTCTTGATTTGTTGGCTTCTTCATCGATTGCGATGCCCATAAATTCAAGCCCCTTGCATATTTCCGAACGCGCGCTGACCGTGTTTTCACCGACACCGGCGGTAAATACAACAACGTCAACACCGCCCATGGCAGCCGCATAAGCGCCTATAAGCTTCTTTACGCTGTAATTAAACATATCGAGAGCGATTTGAGCTCTTTCGTTGCCTTCCTCACTGCCCTTGATAAGATCTCTGAAATCACTGCTTATTCCGGAAATGCCGAACACACCCGATTTTTTGTTAAGCACGTTGTCAACGCCTTTTGCATCAAGATTTTCAACATTCATGAGGTATGTGACAACAGCGGGGTCTATGCTTCCGGAACGCGTACCCATAACAACGCCGTCAAGAGGCGTGAATCCCATGGATGTATCAACCGACTTTCCGCCGTCAACAGCCGTTACGGAAGAACCGTTGCCGAGATGGCATGTAATGATTTTAAGCTCTTCTATCGGCTTGCCCGCCATTTTTGCGGCCTCCCCGGCTACGAACTTATGGCTTGTTCCGTGGAATCCGTACTTCCTTATTTTATATTTTTCGTAATATTCGTAAGGGATGGCATACATATATGCTTCTTTCGGCATTGTCTGATGGAATGCCGTATCGAATACGCCCACCTGCTTGACACCGGGCATGATCTTTTCACACGCCTCGATACCGATAATATTCGGCGGATTATGAAGCGGAGCGAGCGGAGTGCACAGATCGAGAGCTTTTTTGACATCATCGTTTATAATGACCGAATCGCTGAAATATTCGCCGCCGTGAACGACTCTGTGACCTACGGCGCCGATCTCGTCCATAGACGCTATAACTCCGTATTCGGTATCGACAAGCGCGTCGATAACCATCCGGATCGCATCGGAATGATCGTTCATGGGCTTTTCGATTTTTTCCTCGACGTTTTTGATAAGATTTTTGTGCTGAAGATTAGAACCGTCAATGCCTATTCTTTCGCATAAGCCTTTTGCCATAACGGTCATCGTATCCATATCGATAAGCTGATATTTGAGCGACGAGCTTCCGGCATTAATTACCAATACTTTCATTTGCAAATCTCCTTACAATATTTATTTGATGTTATTTTAATTTTGCTGAGCCTGAACGCAGGTGACTGCGATAACTCCGGCAATATCCTCGGCGGAACAGCCTCTTGAAAGGTCGTTTACCGGCTTGGCTATTCCTTGGAGAATGGGACCGTATGCCTCTGCTTTTGCGAGTCTTTGAACGAGCTTGTATGCAATATTGCCCGTATCGATAGTCGGAAAAACCAAAACATTTGCTTTTCCGGCGATGTCGCTGCCGGGAGCTTTGGATTTTCCGATTTCCGGAACGATGGCGGCGTCCGCCTGAAGCTCGCCGTCCAATTTAAGAGAAGGATTTTTTTCCTTTGCAAGCTTTGTCGCATTCTGCATTTTTTCGACAAGACAGCTCTTTGCGCTGCCGTATGTAGAATATGAGGTCATTGCCACTATAGGCTCTTCACCCACAAGATTTTCAAACGATTTTGCCGATGAGAGAGCGATTTCCGCAACCGTTTCGGCGTCGGGGTCCTCATTGAGCGCGCAGTCGGCAAAAATAAAAGTTCCGTTCGCGCCGTATTCGCAGTCGGGAACGACCATAACGAAGAATGCCGATACGCATTTCGTGCCGGGCGCGGTTTTAAGAACCTGAAGCGACGGACGGAGAACATTGGCTGATGAATTAACGGCGCCGGCAACCATACCGTCCGCTTCTCCCGCCTTTACCATCATTACGCCGTAATACAGAGTATTTTTGACGGTTTCTTTTGCGGCATCGGGAGTTACTCCTTTGCTTTTGCGGAGCTCATAAAACATATTTGCGTATTCCTCGCGTTTATCGTCGGTTTCGGGATCTATGATTTTAATTCCGGCTATATCGATTTTTTCCGAATTCGCCTTTTGCTCAATCTTTTCTTTGTTTCCCAAAAGAATAAGCTTTGCATAGCCCTCTTTCTTTACGATCTCCGCTGCGCGAAGCGTTCTTATTTCTTCACCCTCGGCAAGAACGATGGTTTTGATATCGTTTTTTGCTCTTGCTTTTAATTTGTCTGTAAATACACTCATTTATTAAACCTCCATAAAAAATTCTTACTATAAACCATTATACACCTGTTTTTTTTATTTTACAATAGGCAAATAAAATTTTTTTCATTTATTTTACAAAAAAATAAAACCCCACAGAGCCGTGGCGGACCTATAATTCTTACCTGCCGAAACAGGTGGGTTGAAACCTCACTGCATTATATGTCCACTGGCATTTCTTACGAAAAGGAGGCG
>JAFLUR010000297.1 GCA_022508725.1 Oscillospiraceae bacterium | reverse complement strand
CACGGAGGCGTCGGCGCGGTAAACGAATCGGACGTTATGCTTGCGAATGCGTCAAATGCGATTATTGTGGGCTTTAACGTGCGCCCCGATGTCGGAGCAAGCGCGGCGGCCGCTCAGCAGGAGGTGGATATAAGACTTTACAGAGTAATATATCAGGCTATCGAGGAGATAGAAGCGGCGATGAAAGGTATGCTCGATCCCGAATTTAAAGAGGTTATGCTGGGTCACGCCGAAATACGTCAAACCTTCAAGGTTTCCGGAGTCGGAACCATTGCGGGCGCGTATGTTACGGACGGTAAAGTAACAAGGGCCGGCAAGGTTCGTATTGTAAGAAACGGTATAGTTGTATACGAGGGAGCGATCGAAAGCTTAAAGAGGTTTAAGGATGATGCAAAAGAGGTTTCCGAAAATTATGAATGCGGTATCGGATTTGAAAACTTTAATGATATCAAAGAGGGCGATGTTATAGAGTGTTATGTTATGGAGGAAATAGAAAGATAAATGGCTAATAACAGACAGAATAGAATCAATCAAGAGGTTCTGAGAGAACTGTCGGTCATAATACGAGAGCTTAAAGACAGCCGTATTCCGCTTATGACCGCCGTTGTGAACGTCAATGTTACAAAGGATCTGAAATATGCGAAGGTGTATGTAAGCGTTATGGGTACCGATGAAGTCAAAAAAAACGCTCTTGCCGGACTTAAAAGCGCGGCGGGATTTGTAAGGCGGGAACTCGCAAAAAGACTTGATTTGAGGAATACTCCCGAAATATTGTTTGAATTGGATCATTCGATAGAGCAGGGCGCGCATATAAATGAAATAATAAAAGAAATATCCGGCAACGAAAAATAAAGATCAAACTTATAAGGGCTGTCGTTTTATACAGCCTTTATTGCTACAGAAACGGAGAGGTGGATATGCAGGAGATAATTTTTTCCGTAAAGGAGGAAATAGAAAAGGCAAAGAAAATTGCCGTTACGGCACATATATCCGAAGATATTGATGCTCTCGGAAGTGTGTTTGCGCTTAATGAGACACTTAAAAATCTCGGAAAGGATACAACCGTGTTCCTTAGCGAAAGGCTTGGAGACAATATGGCATTTTTTGATGAAGAATATCAAACGGATGTTCCGCAAAACCCGGATTTTGACCTTATGATCTGTCTTGACTGCGGTGATACGGGCAGACTGTCCGGAAGAGAAAAAATATTTGAAAACGCGGCAAAGACGATCAATATAGACCATCATTTTACAAATACAAATTTTGCGGATATAAACTGGGTGGAAGGTGAAACATCGTCCACGGGAGAAATGCTGTGTTCGCTTATACCCGTTTTATCGGGATTTAACAAAAAAAGCGCGGCATATCTTTACGCGGCTTTGGTGGGTGACACCGGCGGATTTAAATATAAAAACGTTACACCCAAAACAATGTGTCTTGCCGCCGATCTTCTGAGATACAATATAAATCATGCGGATATTGTAAAGGAGCTTTTTGATACCGAAACATTGGCAGAAATGCGTCTGCGCGCGGAAATAATGCAGAATGTGCAAAGCTTTTTTGACGGCAGAGTCAATATAGTCATCGCGGATGAGGAGCTTTTTGCGAAATACGGACTTGAGGAAAAGGATATAGGCGGATTGGTTGAGATACCGAGGCGAATAAAGGGGACCGAAATTGCGGCTTCCATGAAAATAAGCGGAGAAAAAATCAAGCTGAGCATACGTTCGGCGGGAAAGGTCGATGTTTCCGGGATCGCCGGGGCATTCGGAGGCGGCGGTCATAAAATGGCGGCGGGCGGTACAAGCGGCTGCGGAATTGAAGAAACGATGGCTGTATTTCTCAAAGAATGTGAAAACCGGCTTGAAAAGCTTTGATTAAACGCTTTGGTTAAGAGCATTTAAAGGAGAATTTGATTTTGGACGGTGTTATTGTATTAAATAAGCCCTTGGGCAAAACATCTCACGATATGGTATCTTTTATACGCCGGCTTATCGGAGTAAAAAAGGTCGGGCATACCGGAACGCTTGATCCGTATGCCGGAGGTGTACTGCCGATATGTATAGGGAGAGCGACCAAAGCGGCGGATATGCTTACGGCAACCGATAAAAGATACAGGGCGGAGCTGATACTCGGAAAAACAACGGATACTCAAGATGCTCACGGAAAAGTATTAAGCGAATCGTCGGTCGATGTAACGGATGATCTGATATGTGACCGGATAAAATCATTTGTCGGTGATATTGAGCAGATACCGCCTATGTACTCGGCAATAAAAAAGGATGGCAGAAAGCTTTATGAGCTTGCAAGAGAGGGAATCGAGATCGAAAGAGAAGCAAGGAAGATAAAGATATACAGCATTGATGTTGAGGAGATAAGGCGCAGTGATGCGGTAAGCATTGTTATAGATGTTTTCTGCTCGAAGGGGACGTATATAAGAACGCTGTGCGAGGATATAGGAAAATCGCTCGGAACGGGCGCTTATATGAATGCGTTGACAAGAACGGCAAGCGGAAATTTTTGTATAGAAAAAAGCTATACCTGCGAAGAGCTTACCGAAATGCACTGCAAGGGAGAAATCGACCGGGCGCTTATAAAGGTTGACAATCTGTTTGAATATGATAAAATAACAGTAAAGGATATACAGGCAAAACGCCTCAAAGACGGAGTAAGAATATCGGCAGACGGGATATGTGAGGGAGAAATGTACAGAGTGTATGATACAAGGGACGGTTTTCTTTCGATATCCGAGTGCCGTGAGGGACGGCTGGTGTTAAAAAAGGCATTTTGGAATTGATAAAAACCCGGAATGTCGTAAAATTAACTGTCGGGAAGGAAATGCTGCGGTATGGAAATATTTTATTCCGGAGAAATAGTAAATATTGAAGGAAGTGCGGTTGCATTAGGTAATTTTGACGGTCTTCATATTGCGCATATGCAGATCATAAACAATTGTATGGAATACGCAAGAGAGCATGATCTCAAAAGCGGAGTTCTTTTGTT
>JAFLUR010000296.1 GCA_022508725.1 Oscillospiraceae bacterium | reverse complement strand
TGCGGGAAAATATGCCAAAAAGATGATGATTGGAGGATACTAAACAGGCTCTTAAGGGGAAAGTATTTTTGCAAAATGTCCGAGAGGCTTCATTTTGCGGGAGGATTTTATGGTTAAAATAAAAATATGCGGTCTGACCGATGAAAAGGAGGCCGAATATCTTAATGCGAATAAAGTTGATTTTGCGGGATTTGTTTTGTTTTATCCTCAAAGCAGGAGAAATATAAGTACGGAAAAGGCAAAGAAAATCATAAACAAACTGGAAAATTCAATAAAAACCGTTGCCGTTACGGTGTCTCCGACAAGGGAACAGATAAAAGAAATATCGCGATCCGGTTTTGATTACATTCAGATACACGGAGATACGGAAAAAGACTTGATCGAGACTGCGGGAATACCCGTTTTGAGAGCTTTTAACGTAAAAAATATAAATGAATTCGATATGTATGCAAATACAAGCAATATAGCGGGATATGTCTTTGACGCAAACGAGCCGGGCAGCGGAAAAACATTCGATTGGTCATCGGTAAAAAAATTTTCGGCGGGAGACAGGATGGTCATACTTGCGGGCGGATTGAATGCAGATAATGTGGAAGAAGCTTGCCGATATTTAAGACCCGATGCGGTTGATGTAAGCTCGGGAGTCGAGAATGACGGCGGCACGGGAAAGGATAAGGCAAAGATAGACCGATTTGTGAGGAACGCGCGTAATGCATGATTTTAAATTCGGAAACCGACTTATAATTTTAAGCGAAAAAACTGAAAGGATTGATTTGTTTTGAAATTGTCGATATGTATTATAATGAAAAATTCGGAAGGAATTTTAAGGGAATGTCTTGACAGTATAAAGGATATACTTAATCGTGACGATACCGAGCTTGTTGTCGTGGATACAGGTTCGCATGATTTATCAAAGAGTATCGTTTCGGAATATAACGGAAAAATATTTGATTTCACATGGGAGGATGATTTTTCCGCCGCAAGAAATTTTTGCATGGAAAAGGCATCCGGAGAATGGATATTTTTCATAGATACCGATGAAGTTCTTGAAAATCCGAAGTCATTATGTGATTTTATCGATAATACGGTCAGCGAAGAATATGCGTTTACTGCCGTAAGACAATATTCCGCCGGTGAAAAGTCGGAATATACCGATATCTTCCCCGTAAGACTGTTTAAAAAATCCGATAAAAAATATAAAAATCTGGTGTATGAGGTTATTTCCGGCTTATCGGGAAACGGAATATCCACCGATATTGTTATACGGCATAACGGCAGGTTCAGTCCCGAGAAATTTAAAAAATACGATCTCATATTAAATTCGGTATATCCCGATAACAGCGATGATATTCGACTCAATGAAATGATGATGAAAAACCGCTCGGTTAAAAGAGAAACCTTGAAAATGAAGGAATACGGCGAGAAAGCGATTTCGCTTGCCGAAAGCGATGAAAACAATAAAAATATACTTGCTGCCGTAATATCGGCTCTGATCGGGGAATACACGGAACATCAAAATTATTATAATGCGGAGCTGCTTATAAAAAAATATATTTCACTGTTTAAAGAACCGTCCGTATACGATCTGCCTGTATATTCATCGTACATAAAAATTCTGCATGATATAATGAGATATGATGAAACAGACGATATTTATAACCGTTATGTTTTATTGTTCGGAATGTATAAAAAAGGCGAGCTTGGCGGAATTTGCGACCTTTTGAAGCTCAGCGGACATTCGGACGCGTCTTTCAGACTCAATACGGTAAGATATGTTAATTCTCTTATCGGAAGGGAATTGTATGATAAGGCGTGGGATATGCTTGATAACCGGCTGCCGTTGTCCGATTACAGCGAAGACTGTTCCGATTTTGAAGAAAGAGTCAGATGTGAAATAAAGCTTATCGGAAAAAGCGGGGAGTTCGATAAATTTCCGGACAGACTGTCGAAATTTATGGGCGTAAGCAGGAAGAAAACAATAAATACCGTTGATTTGATATACAAGGATATATCGGAAGATATATCAAACGAGTTTGCGGCTCTTTATGAGGCAAAATCCGATGGGTCATATGAGTCCCTGCTCAAACTCAGATATGCGGATCTCGAAAATAAGGAGCTTGACGATGAAACGGCGTTTTCTTTTATATCCGCAGCAATTTCGGTATGTGATGAAGCGAAGGATATTTTATATTATATTTTAAAATATAAGTATCCGCTCAATGAATGGACGGATAAGCTTGATACATTTGAAATACCCGAAAGGCTGATAATCCTGCCCTCCTATGGGTATAAGAATATTCCCGAAGCGGTCGAAGATTATATCGACAGTCTTGACGAATTGGCATCCTTACAGGATATGATCGCGGTTTCGAAGTTTTATGAATTTATGTTTGAACGTATCGATCCTAACAATATAGACAATGACAAAGCGACCGATATGTTTTCCGTATATGTGTCCGTTATGACGCAGTATACGGAGGTTATGTACAAGCAGGAGGTAATCAATGACGAGGGGATATATTCACTGCCGTCAAACGTTGTTTTTGCGTATTTCGGAAATAAAGCGTTGAATGAACGGTATGCCGGCAACATATCTGCATATCTTGCAAATCTTAATAAAGCGGTCGGAGCGAAAAAGTCATTCAATCCTATAATTATGGTATTTTTAAAAGGAGCGAAAGAGCTGCTTGAGCTTACGGAGCAATACAAAAAAATCAAGCTGCTTATAAACCATACCATAAACAGCGGAAATATAAACGAAGCATATCAATACTTGAATGAGTACGCGCGCATGAACCCGAATGACCCGGAGCTTGAAATGCTTGTTGATAAGCTTGAGGAGGCTGCCAAGTGATATTGTCTGTAGGATTGATAGTAAAAAATGAAGAAAAGTATTTGCGCCGGTGCCTTGACGGACTTAAACCGATATTGAACGCTCTCGATGCCGAGCTGATAATAACCGATACCGGCTCGACCGACGGTACGCTTGAAATAGCAAGGGAATTTACCGATAAGATATATCAT
>JAFLUR010000295.1 GCA_022508725.1 Oscillospiraceae bacterium | reverse complement strand
AAGCGTATATTTTTTCGTAAATTATTTTTTGATTACCTTTAAATCAGTGTTTCCCCGGATCAATTCTCGAAACAGCAGTGCGCTGAAGAGCAGATATTTTCCGTAAATTGTTTTTTTGATTTTCTTTAAACCGGTGTTTTCACAGAAGAACGGAATATTGATAAAACAATCGTGTTGAGTGCCGAAAAAAGACTCAAATCCGTGAAAACGGTTGAGTCTTTTCGGGCGTTCGAATATCGATTTTGCCGCCGGCATCTGCCCGGCGGCTGTATTTTTTTGTAAATTGTTTTTTACCGGCGTTTTCCTAATCGCGCTTGCCGGTTTCATCGGTGTTAATGTACCAGCCGAAGCCGTTTCTGCCGTTCTTTTTTACTATGTACAGCGCACTGTCCGCTCCCGCTTCAAGGCTCTTTAAATCATCTGCGTCATCCGGAAATACTGCCGCTCCGCAGCTGAATGTAAGTAAAAAATCACCGTATTCTTCCGGATCATCACAGGGCTTTATATCTCCTGCCTTCTGCTGAAGAAGTTCAAGCTGTCTGCTGACCTTGTTCTTATCGGCGCTCCGTACAAGGACTACAAACTCGTCTCCACCGTACCTTGATATATATCCCTCATTACCGAACAGTTCGCGCAGCGCGGCAGCAAACTCCGTAAGTATTCTGTCACCGGCTTCATGACCGAATTTGTCGTTGACCTGTTTAAAATAGTCAACATCTATAAACAGCAGTGATGCTTCGTTTTTAAACATTTTTCCCAGATACTGTTCGGCTGTGAAATCAAATGCCCTCCGGTTCATTACCGATGTCAGCGGATCATGGATAGAAAGATTTTCAAGAATTCTTTTTTCCTCTGTTTCACGTTTATGGGACAGGATAAACATTATAACCGTTGCTATAAACAGTATACCTAAAAATATAAGCACGCTTGTCCTAAACTGCTGTATTGCCGATGAAAGCGAGCTGCTCGGTATTCTTACCACAACATACCATCCGTGCATGAAATCTATTTTGGCAAATACCTGAGTATACGTCTCGCTGCCTATCTTATAAGTAATGTTGGCGGATTTTTCTCCCTCATTCATCTTATTCTTCCAGTTGATGTAGTCATGCTGATATTCGGGGTTTATTTGCATTCTGACTGACAGCAGCGCATTGTTCCAGCTTCCTATCGAATAGCTGTTGGAACCCGCACACTGTATGATGTTATCGGAATCTGCTTCCATCAGCCATATGTCGGTATCGTTTGTAAGCGATTCGGTATATGCTATTTTCTGTATTTCGTTGAGAGGATAAGTAAGGAAAAGGTATCCTTTCTTACCTCCTCCATAGGTGTAATTCGTAAACATTGTAAATACCGGCTGCCCTATCATTCCGGAACGGTACGGAGCTGAGATAGACACAGGGTCGGCAAGCTCCGCAATATCCGACAGCCTCCATTTCTCGAATTCACTCATCTCGGTCGGCGTAGCATATATATTGCCTTCCTCGTCTATAAAGCCTATGCTTATATAGCCGTTTCCGGAATTATCGGTTGACAGGGCATCATATAACTCCCGGAGATCGTCGTATCCTTGAGCTGACAATACCGCAGACATATTTTCTGCCGAGCCGGTCATATATCTGATTGAATTATTCATCTTCTCGGTCACAAGACTGCATATATCGCCCGTAAGCCTTTTGTCATGGCTTCTTATAAGCAGGTCAAAGCTTGCAAGGAGCACGGACACACCTATGCCGCAAATGACAATATATATTACCAACATTCCGAAAAACGAAATTCTTCCGGATATCTCATTCGGAAAATTCATATTTTGTCCTTTTTTCATATTCTTACCTCAATTATGTAAAAGCGCTTCCTGTACCTCTGTCTGATTTATTGTATCTTTATTAACAATGACAACTCCCGTATCCGCAAACTTTACAGGCATCTTTTGTCCGTTGATGAGCTCCGTGGCGGATTTGAGTCCGATATAACCCATGTCGTACTGCTTTTGCAGAACGGTGGATGCCATGTATTCATCATTGCCGATCAGCTCGGCTATTTCTTCGGAATAATCAAATCCGACTACCGCTATGTTTTTTTGCTCCTGTTCCTTTATCACCTTGGCAAAGCCTACCGTTGAGCCGTTATTGGTGCCGAATACGCCTTTCAGATCGGGATATTCAAGCAATTCTTCGGCGCATTTCACAGCTTTATCTATGCTGCCCTCGTTACACTTGATCTCAGGTATTACTTCCCAGCTGTCCGGTGCGTTTTTGCTCCAGTATTGGAAAAAGCCCGCAAGTCTTTCGATTATTGTCAGAGAAGATGTCGCTCCCACCTGTATGCCGACCTGTATGGTGTCGTTGTCGGAGGTACCGTTTTTTCTCAGCAGGGAGATCATTTCCTCTGCCGCCTTTCTGCCTGCCATAAGGTTGTCCGTCATATAGCACACATCATAGTTGTCGGTATTGGCAATGGTATCGATAAGCACGATAGGTATGCCCTTATTATAGATTTCATCTATTTTTCCCGAAAGGCTTACGGAATCATTGGGAGAGAGCAGTATTGCGTCCGCGCCTGCCGCGGCGGCGGCATCAAGCAGCCTTTCGTGTGATTTCCAATCCGTCTCCGAATAGGATCCGCTGAAATAAACATTACAGTCAAAATCATTTCCCGCATCTTCGACTCCGTCAATGATCACCTGCCAGTAGCTGCTGTTTTCAAGGATCTTTACTATCAGGTATATATTTTTACGTCCTTCCGATATATCGTTCAACGGTACAAAGTCAGGTGCGGGTTTTATGTCTTGCTCTCCATTCGTTTCTTTTGCGCACCCGGACAGGGAAAGACATAAAATAACACTTATTAACATCGCAGCAATATGTTTCATTTTTGTTTTACCCCCTTCGCACAATATTCATATATAGTCCATTATAACACATCTGTTTTTATTTTACAAGAGGTTATGTCTTATTTTGTAAAAAATTCTGTATAAAAGTCAATGATGCGTGACACATTTGTTAATTTTAAAATATTGTAAATT
>JAFLUR010000294.1 GCA_022508725.1 Oscillospiraceae bacterium | reverse complement strand
CCGATGATCTCAGATACTGAACAGGCTCTTAAAAATGCTCATTTGCGGCGGCTCTTTTTTATTTTGGTACGGGAATACCGAGTATAAGCTTGAGAATGATATATACGACAGGCTGATGCAGCATATATATAACAAGAGCATTTTTCGATATGAAAGTAAACACAGCGGGTATATTTGAATTGTTTTTCCGACCGCGATATTTTTCTTTATCTGTGAATTTTCCGAAAAAATACCCCGAAAAAAACAAAAACATCCACGGAATAATCGGAAAATAATCGGCTGATACAAAGCTTTTACCCGGAAATCCGAAAAACGCCGACAGATATCCGCGGTATAAAAATTCCGGAAGCCGGTATATGTTCAGCCCCTCAAATCCGATACAGCCTCTCGGAATATTTCTTGTGAATACAAAAAGAACCGCCGACAATACAAATCCGGTTCGCGGATCGCATTTTGACAAAAGCGGTTTTATCAGACCCGTAATTATCATACACGAACCGATAAGGGTAAGAATACCGAAAAAAATCGCTCCGGAGGGCGTAAACAGCATGGTAAAAAAAGATACTGCGGCGCCCGCAAGAAAAACGATAATACCGCGTCTTAAAGGTTTGCGGCTTAAGTCCGCGCAAAATCCGGACAGCAAAATAAATGTCATGCATATACTCTGCTGCCATATATGTGCTCCGACGCTTTCGTACCACGGCAGGCGAATGTCGAAAATATTGACAATATCCCATACCGCATGGTAGCATATCATATTTATTACCGCGATCGAGCGCATAATATCCACAATCGCAATGCGCCCGTGTATTTCCGCCCCGCGAGATGATTTTTTATCCTTCATTTTTTATTCCTTTTTAATTAAACTTCAAAAAGCACACTGTAAGGAAAATTGCCGGCGTACCTCGGGATTATCTGTTTTTGATATTTTCAAAATACAAGTCATGATTTGACAGACGATATTCCGCAAGCTTTTCGTATTTTGTATTTTCCCGTCCCCATACGGTATACGGATCTATGCTTATACCGCCTCTCGGAAGAAATTTACCTTGTACCTCAATGAATTTCGGTTTCATAAGATCCCTTAGGTCCTTTAAAATAATATTCATGCAGTCCTCATGAAAATCTCCGTGATTTCGGAAGCTGAAAAGGTAGAGCTTAAGGGATTTGCTTTCGACCATCAATTTGTCCGGTATGTAGTTGATATATACCGCCGCATAATCGGGCTGTCCCGTTATCGGGCATAGGGATGTAAATTCCGGACAATTGAATTTTACCATATAATCCATATCCGGATGCTTGTTTTCAAATGTTTCCAATACCGACGGGTCGTAATCGCGCGGATATTCCACGCTTTTTTTCCCCAGCAATGTAATTGAGTCCGATTCTCTGTTTGTATTCATAAATTATCTCTCCCGGATTTTTTTGGTTTTTTTATTTATTTACTTGATTTTCGGTCGATATGCGCCCGGTCTGTTTTTTTGCGTATGATTTTCCTCCGGTATATCTTTCTTTAAAATTCCGGAGAGCGTCAGAATAAGAAAATATCCCATAACGCCGGGAACGATCTGTCCGATGCAAAGACTGAGAGCAAGCACGGGATAGGGCACACCCGTTATAAAGGAAAGCCATATCGGAACCATGAGTCCCGGACCGAGAATAATAAGCGGTATTACCGAAAATTTGGGAAGCTTATATCTCGATAAAAGATATATCCCGCCGCTTGTGACAAATCCCGCCGCAAATCCTCCGACGATATCCCATAAATTTCCGCCGAGTATATTGCCGATGCAATTTGCCAGGCTAAGCGGGATAACCATGAAAGGAAAAAGATATGAAAGTGAATAAAGTGAGGTCGCGATGCGTATCTGATATGCACCGAACGCAAAGCTCTGCGTAAAATACATTATCACGACATACATGGCGATCACAAGTCCCGAAAGGACCGTTTTTTTTGTTTTGCTCATAAAAAAGCCTCCTTAGTTTTGTTTAAAGACAGGATGGTTTCGAACTGTCTCGGAAATTTCCACATATTATTATATCCCATATCAAGCGGTATGTCAATGACGAAAAAGTAAAATCGGATAAATACCGGGAAGATAAATTTATTTTATTTAGTTATCTTTCCTGTTGTAAAATTACGAAAACAGGGAATAATTATAACAGCGGAAAATCCCGCGCATAAACGCGCGGAATGACAAGCCGCAAATCCGGTGATTATTGAATTTTGTCGAATGTATTGATTTCGCGGTACATATCAGCCGTATTGCGGCGGCTGATAAAAGCGCCGGGACTCTGTGTCCGGACGCTCAATAAATAAACGGAGGAATGCCTAATGTTAAATAAGGTCGAAATATGCGGAGTCAATACATCAAAACTGCCTGTTCTTTCAAAAGAGGAAAAAAACGCATTGTTTGTAAAAATAAAGGCCGGAGATATGAAAGCGAGAGAAGAATTTGTACAGGGGAATTTGCGGCTTGTGCTCAGCGTTATACAACGCTTCAACAACAGAGGAGAAAATGCGGATGATTTGTTTCAGGTGGGATGTATAGGACTTATAAAGGCGATAGATAATTTTAACACCGAGCTTAATGTTGAATTTTCCACTTATGCCGTTCCGATGATAATAGGCGAGGTGCGCCGTTATCTGAGAGATAACAGTACCGTAAGAGTGAGCCGTTCGCTTAAAGATATCGCGTACAAAGCGCTGTATATAAAAGAAAAGCTGATGAATAAAAATTCAAAGGAGCCTACCGTGACGGAGATAGCAAAGGAGCTTGGAATAAACAAAGAGGAAGTGGTATTCGCACTTGATGCGATAGCCGAGCCGATATCGCTGTTTGAGCCGGTCTACAATGACGGCGGAGAGGCGATATTTGTTATGGATCAGGTGAAGGATGATAAAAATTCCGATGAAAGCTGGCTTGAGAATATAGCTTTGAATGAGGCTATGCGCCGGCTCGGAGAGCGTGAAAAGCACATACTCAAGCTCCGCTTCTTTCAGGGACGCACACAAATGGAGGTTGCGGAAGAAATAGGAATAAGTCAGG
>JAFLUR010000293.1 GCA_022508725.1 Oscillospiraceae bacterium | reverse complement strand
CTGTTGACAAATCCTTTTGAATGTGAATTATATAGAATTACAATGAAATATTCAAAAGGAGAAATCGATATGCGAATAATTGATAAGGGAACAATCGAAAAATACAAAAATTATCTTATAGGAGAGGAAAAGTCGCAGGCTACCGTTGAAAAATATATGCGGGATATAACGGCGTTTTGCGTATGGGCAAACGGTCGTGGCGTTGAGAAACAGATGTTGTTGGAATACAAGGAAACAATAATGTCAAACTACGCTCCGCGAAGCGTAAATTCAATATTGTCATCGCTGAACGGTTTGTTTGATTTTCTCGATTGGCATGACTGCAAGGTAAAAATGCTGAAAATACAAAAGCAGATATTTGCCGATAGGGACAGGGAACTTATAACAACGAGCGATACTTTCCGCGTGCCGTAAACAGTGTATTGTCTCAGACGTTCAAGGATTTTGAGCTTATTATAGTTGATGACGGCTCAACAGACGCTACATCAAAAATTGCAGATAATTTTGCAGCGCAGGACATCAGAATAAAGGTTATACATCAAGAAAATCAATGGATATACGCGAGTTTTAATAACGGAATCGATACGGCGCTCGGAGAATATATATATTTTTTAAATTCAGATGATACATTTTATGACAAATATGCGTTGGAGAATTTAATGGAATATGTGATCGAATACAATCCCGATGTTGTTCTGACACAAGTCTATTTGAGCAGAATATCGGAATTCGGGAGCTTGATCGGTTCATCACCGTTCGGAAAGTTAGATAATATTGACAGTAAAATACAATTTTTTCGTAAAGATGATATGGTTCAAAATTATCTTGGATTTTGGCAATCGAAGTTGTTAAGCAATCAGGCAAATTTATATAAAAAAAGTATTTTTGATAAAGTGAAATTCAGAAATGATGTATACGGAGCAGATCAACTTTTTAATATAGACATATCCGATAAAATAAACAATTTAGCCGTATGTGATAAGATAATATATCATTATTTTTCATATGAGAGCTCGGATATGAATGCGTCTTCCGGACAATACTACAGATATGAACATGAAATGTTTAACGAATTGTATGATAAATTAAGCAGATATTACAGTGTGTTTGAATTGCTGAATAAAATACAAGGTACGGAAAAATTTTCATGTTACCTTATTCCGGCAATGTGCATTAAAAATTATCACAACACTGGAGGTAAGGGAGTGATAAAAACAACAGACAGCGCAATTATCCCCAAAATAATACATTATATGTGGCTTGGAGGGAATCCAATACCGGACAGACTTCAAAGATGTATTGAAAGTTGGAAGAGATATTGTCCGGATTACGAGATTATACAATGGAACGAATCCAACTATGATGTTCATAAGAATCAATTTGCAGCACAGGCTTATGATAATAAACTGTACGGTTTTTTGCCTGATTATGTAAGGATAGAATTGTTGTATGAATATGGAGGTATCTACATGGATACGGATGTTGAACTCATAAGAAGCCCGGATGATATGCTGTATCAGGAAGCTTTTTGCAGTGTTGAAAAATGGCAGGTTTTGAATTTTGGCGGATGCAGCGGATCGGTAAAGGGACACAGAGCATTGGAGCCTTTTATGGAAAGCTGGAAGAGGCGATCGTTATTCAGAAGTGACGGAACCATTGATAAAATTTCAAGCGGATTGATCGATACTGCAATTGCACTGAATGCCGGATATATGATCAACGGCATTACTCAAAGTATTATGGGAATGAATATATATACATATGATTATTTTCATCCGTATGATTATATGTCCGGAAAACTTGAAAAAACTTCCGATACATTTTCCGTTCATCACTTTAACGGCGGATGGTTGGATGAAAAAACCAAGATTGATAATATGCAGGCAACCGAAATGTATGAAGAGCTTATGAGAAGTGCGGAAGTTGTCGGATGATGAGTTTGTTTCGAGTATAATACAACATATTGTATGAATATATTGAGGATATAAAAAATATTTATAATATATTTTACAGATACTTCGATGCGGAATATCCTACATCAATCACTCTACAAAAAATAATTTACGCAAGTATGATCTCGGATATCGCGATAAATCTGGAGACAATGAAACAATGTATGGAGAAATAAAAATGTACATATACGGCGCCGGCGAAAACGGAAAAAAATTATTAAAAGAGATGAGGGATAAAGGATATAAAATAGATGCAATTATAGATCGTAACGCGGATAATATCAATGAAATGCAAAATTTTTCCGATATTCGGGTTATTACTCTTGATGAAGCAATTCGGTTGGGGGTAAAGGATGATATAGTGATTGTTTCGCCCGACAAAAATAAAGATATTGAATCATCGCTTCGCGAAAAGGGTATAAATAATTTGTTGTTTTTTAAAAGAACATATTCGGTATGCGAACCGCCGGTGGATGAGCAAGGTGATTTTATTCGCGTGCATCCGTTCAATCATTATGAGTCTCCATATGCGGATTTGACGTATGTAAGAAATAATACGGACAGAATATATGATTTGCGTAAAGTAGTCAGGGACATCGATTTTAATGAGGAAAAACAATTTGAGCTGCTGAATCAAATCAATAAAACAGATATTTTGAATTGGAATGACGAATTTACGGAAGAGTCAGGACTTCGTTATTATAAAAACAATGACTGGTTTCCTTATTCGGGAGCACAATCGTTGTTCGGAATAATGAATGTCGTTAAACCTAAACGAATAACAGAGATAGGTTCGGGATTTTCTACAGCGGTTATGCTGGATACAAATGAACGTATTTTTGATAATTCCATTGAAATAACCTGTATTGAACCGCGTCCGGACAGATTAAAGACAGTAATTAAAGATACAGACAACATCAGTATTTTTGAAAAGGATGTTCAAGAAATACCCGTAAACTTTTTTGAAAATCTGAAAGAAAACGATATATTGTTTATTGATTCTTCGCATGTTGCACATACGGGAGTGGATGTGAATTATGAACTTTTTGAAATATTACCGCGCTTGAATAAAGGCGTGATTATACATTTTCATGATATATT
>JAFLUR010000292.1 GCA_022508725.1 Oscillospiraceae bacterium | reverse complement strand
TCCAATATCGGCTTCCTTAGCCTCTCCGGGACCGTTTACGGCACAGCCCATAACGGCAACCTTTATATCCTTATTGACATTTTCAAGACGCTTTTCGACCTCATTCGCTATATTTATAAGCGATATGCGGCATCTTCCGCAGGTGGGGCATGAAACGAGCGATACTCCCGATTTTCTTATTCCGAGTATTTTCAATATATCCTTTGCTGCCCTTACCTCCTCAACCGGATCGGCGGTAAGCGATACCCTTATCGTATCTCCTATTCCGTCATTCAAAAGGCTGCCTATCCCTATCGCCGATTTCAAAAGACCGCCTCTCATCGTCCCCGCCTCCGTGACTCCGAGATGCAGCGGAATATCGGTCATTTTTGAGAATTTACGATATACCTCTATCGTTTTGGACACATCGGACGCTTTGAGCGAAACCACGGTATCGAAAAAATTACAATCATCCAAAATTTCAATATGACGCACAGCGCTCTCGATCATTGCGTCCGCCGTTGCATGACCGTGCTTTTCAAGGATATCCTTTTCAAGCGAACCGCCGTTCACGCCTATCCTAATAGGCACACCGGACGCCTTAGCCATATCAGCGACCGCCTTTACTTTGTCCCTGTCTCCGATATTTCCGGGATTTATTCGTATCTTATCCACTCCGCCGCGCATACATTCCAAAGCCAAACGATAATCGAAATGAATATCAGCAACTATCGGGATATTCGTCATTTTTTTTATCCTTCCCACAGCCTCCGCCGCTTCCGCGTCCGGCACCGCCAGACGAACTATCTCGCAGCCCGCTTCCTCAAGCCGTTTTATCTGCCCGACAGTCGCCTCAATATCTCTTGTGTCGGTATTTGTCATGGACTGAACGGTAACGGGATTCCCGCCGCCTATCTTCACACCGCCCACATTCACAAATCTTTCTTTCATAATTTCCTCCGGTAAAATCGACAATGTTATTTTGTAATGATCTTCATTACATCCTTGTATGAGATAAACGCCGCAAACAGCAGCAGCAAAATCATTCCCACGGCGTGTACCATGCCCTCCTTTTCGGGCGGCACGGGCTTTCTTCTTATAAATTCGATAAATATAAACACGAGTCTGCCTCCGTCGAGAGCCGGAACGGGCAGCAGATTGAACACTCCCAGATTTATCGTAAGCAGTGCGGAAAGATTGAGTATATATCTGAATCCGCTGTGTACCGCGTCATTCACCTGCTGCACAATTCCCACGGGGCCCGATACATTATCCATGGACACCTGCCCGGTAACAAGCATTACAAACGATTTATACACAAGCTTTACCACAAATCCCGTATAGCATACCGACTGATACATGACATTTACAGGATCGGGTTTTTCCTTTGCCGCCACAAATCCCATAATAAGTCTTTGGGAAACCTCTTCCGTTCCCACGGGAAAATTCTCCCGCGGTACTTCATCGCTGTAGGGTATAAAATCCTCTTCCCTGTTTTCGCCCGTTATGTTTATGATCTTTATGCCGTCGTTATTGTATTGATAGGTCGTTATGCTTTCTGTCGGCATGACCTCCGCGCTTATCTTTTCCTTTCCTCTTTTTACCGTTATTCTTATCGGCTTGTTTTTTTCAAAATCATTTTGCGCAAACGTTATATCCTCATAAAAAAATATCCGGCTATCGTTTATTTTTATAATTTTATCGCCCTCTTTGAAGCCGGCTTCCTCCATATGCGCGCCTTTCGAAAGCTCCGCGATTTCGGTACTCATAAAACCGCCCGATATACTTACCAAAATAAGGATAAGCACAAATCCGAGCACAACATTGAGAACGGGTCCGGCTATTATCATAAGAAAACGTTTCCAAACAGGATGCACGAACGCGCTTGCGTCCTCCGTCAGCTCATCGGTTATGCGGCAGTATCCGCCGAGCGGGAGTATCCTTATCGAATAAAGCGTTCCGCCCTTTTCCTTTTTTAATATTGCGGGTCCCATGCCTATCGCAAATTCCGTGACCTCCATTCCGCTTTTTTTTGCAACAATAAAATGCCCGAACTCATGCACCGACACCATAAGCAAAAATATAATTACAGTACAAATCGCCGTCATAACACCAATCCTTTCCGAAAACCGATAAATACAGCCGAAAAAACCTCCTGCGGAAAAACGGTTTTCAAGTAAATTCCGCCTCTCGGAAAAAAAACGCTCTGCGCCGATAAAAAATCAAAAACAGACGAATTCCCTCAGCCCTTGACAAGCTCTCTTACGGCTCTGTCCGTTTCAAGTATATCCGAAAGCGTCGGATTTTCCATGTTCTTTATTATATTCATCGCACTTTCTGTTTTTTCCGGAATTTCATAAAATTTTAATTTTCCTCTCAAAAACATCTCAACCGCCGCCTCATCGGCGCTGTTAAACACACACGGCATTATACCGCCCTCATTAACGGCGCGGTAGGCAAGCCCCAGCGCCGGAAAGGTTTCGATATCGGGCTTTTCAAAGGTGAGATTTTCACATTCGGAAAAATCGATCTCATTGTTTTCGATGGCAAATCTCTCGGGATATGTCAGCGCAAACTGTATCGGCAGACGCATATCGGGCGCGCCGAGCTGCGCTATTACCGAATTATCTTCATACTGGACCATGGAATGAACTATGCTCTGCCTGTGAACAAGCACCTCTATTTTATCCGGGGCTATACCGAAAAGCCGGTTTGCCTCGATAACCTCAAGACCCTTATTTGCAAGCGTGGACGAATCTATCGTAACCTTTGCGCCCATATCCCAGTTGGGATTGACAAGCGCCTCTTCGGGTGTAACATCCTCAAGCTCCTCGCGTTTTCTGCCGAAAAACGGTCCGCCCGACGCGGTAAGGATAAGCTTTTTGACCGACGTGCGGCTGTTTCCCATAAGCGCCTGAAATATTGCGGAATGTTCACTGTCAACCGGAAGAATTTTGACGTTGTATTCTTTCGCAAGCGGCATGACTATATGCCCGCCGGTAACAAGCGTTTCCTTATTCGCAAGAGCGATATTCTTTCCGCTTTTTATCGCCTCTATGGTGGGCTCAAGTCCCGCGATCCC
>JAFLUR010000291.1 GCA_022508725.1 Oscillospiraceae bacterium | reverse complement strand
AGCTGACGGAATGGCACAAGAAAAGCGGTCTGCCGCAGAAGAAATTCTTCAACACAAGCGGTCTGCTTTATAAATCGCTGGATCTGAAAAACAAGCTTTCCGGAATGACAGAGGACGAAATGTTGTCTCTTCTATCAAGCGACGGCATGCTCGTAAAGCGTCCCCTTTTGATCGGCGAGGATTTTGTGCTCGTCGGGTTCAAGGAGGACGCGTGGGCGGAAAAAGTCGGCTCGTGACCTGTGCCCGAAATTTTACCTGCGCCATATCTTCTTGGCGCAAAACGGCAACGCCGAAATAACCCATACAGTGTAAACAGCACCCTTCGCCGTATAACGGCGAAGGGTGCTGTTTTACTATATTTTTCCGCTTTTTCACTTTCCGGTCCAATTTATTACGTATACCACACCTGCCGCGGTTAGCACCGCATATGCGATCACAAGCAAAGCCGCGAATACATATGCTTCGCCCGCGACGGCGAACGTCGCCGATCGTACGAGCAGCTTGCCGCCCGCGAGCATCGCGGTGAAATCGATGTACTATTGCTGTGGAAACAAATACAGAACAAAAACCTGCTCCGCAAAACTATAAAACGCGGATGAAATAGAATCATTCGTTGTACAGCACTTGAAGGCATACCTTCCCGGCATTGACTTCACAGAGACGGCTAACTATATCGCCGATCAGGTGAACAGCGCTGCTCCCGACCTCTCCGCAGAAAAAGCGGAACTGATACAAATAAGTACTCAGATCGCCAACGGCGTGAAAGCAACTTTATCCGGCATTATCGTGCCGAAGGCACATATCACTGCCGTAGGCAACATCACGTCCGAAGGGCGCATCACGTTCCGCGGCAGTGAAACACATCGTTCCAAAAAAATATCCCAAGCCATTCGGCTTGGGATATTTCTTTGGCAAGTGTGATCAATATAAATGCCATATTATGAAATTACCGTTTGATCACTTTACTCCGGCAAAATGGTTATCCATATGGTTTTCGCCGCCGAGCCAAACCTTGTCATTGCGCTCATGCTCATAGACGACCGTTTTGTGTTCCTCAATCGTTTCGTGTTCGTTATTCTCCGGCAGATCGTCTCTGTATCTGAGCGATACCTTGGCCTCTTTCCAATTGCTCGGATCGATAACCCAACCCTCGTGAAGTTTTTCATTCGTATCAGCGTCGTACTTACCGTATGTCTCCACATTCTTGTACCGCCATGACCAGTCATTCTCTGTAATCGTATATTCTCCGGGAGGAATCACGATGGTTGTGGAGTCGCCGCCCTGTACGGATACGGTCAAATCCACTTCTACGCCGCCCAAAGTTGTTCCTGTAATGCGGTAAAGGAAGCTCTCGTTGCTCTGACCGCCTTTTTCCATAATGGTCAGCTTCGTCATTCCTGTGGACAACTGGAGCATAGCCAAGCGCTTGTTAATGTAGTTGTCCTTATCAAATATATAAGGATTATCTGCAGTCACTTCGTCGCGAACAGGTTTATAGTTGTCCGGATCGTCGGGATCGGGAGTGGCGGTGCCGATGTAGAAGGTAGCAAGTGACTTGTCTGAGGTGGTCGAGCCCGTTGCTCTGAAATCGTTGATGTTACCCTTGGTGATCTCTGCCTCACCGATTTCATACGAGCCTGCGTTGTCGCCCTCTATGATATTTCCGTTAGCATCGCGCTTCTCACTTCCGCTCCATTCCGCGCCGTTTTTCGTGGTGTGGAGACCGTCGAGGACGTTTTGATGGAAGTATTCAAGCGAAAGATTACCATCGATCTCTTCTGCTGCGAAATGGAGATTATCCTTGATCTCATTCGGCAGGTTATCGTTTATATCGTTCAACTTGATCTCATAGGTACCGATGGGAAGCTCGGTAAGGCCTTTGGATTTGCTCAGATCATATTCGCCGGATCTGACGTCATTTACAGCATCAATGCGTTGTGTTTGCGTTTTCTCGTTACTCGTTTTCTTGAAAGTGGCATTTATCGCATCGATACTCGTCGTTTTGGCGTAAATCGTCACATAGCCGTCCTCGTCCTTCTTCAATGCTGCTATATCCGCTGCAGTATAGTCGAACGAGAAGGTAATATTAAACTTGCTTCCGTAGTCTTCCCAAGTGGAGTTTCCGTTCTGATCGGTATATTTGGTTTTCTTCAGCTCTTCGACGAATTCGGTATCCTGAAAGCTGCGGGTGACGGGCACGGTGAACTCATATTTAAAATCGCCGTTTGCGTCTGCTGCCTCCTTCAACTCACCGATGAGAACTTTCATCTCAATCTCAATACCGCCGCTGACCACATCAGCCGTATATGTTGAGATCGCCTTCAGCGTCCTGTAGTCCGGCTCATATTCCGTGCCGTAATTGTTGATCAGGAGAGCGTCGCCGTAGGGATAGTCGTTATCGCCCGCCTCAGTGCCGGTAAAGACCAGCTCCTCGTCGCCGAACGCAGGCTTGTAAGCCTTTTTCCACTTGTAAGCCGTGTCACTGATCAGGGCATAGGAGCCGCGGTGGTCCGCGCCGGGCTCACCCTCTCCGATTATTTTGCCGTTCTCGTCAAGGTTGCCGTTGATATACTTTTCTCTGTCCAAACGGGTATCTTCCTGAACTTCCGCTTTATGATTGTCGCCAATCCGCAGATATTTCTCAAAAGGAAGTTTGTTGGTTACTGCGTAGGTGACAGGATTGCCGTTTGAATCGCCGGTTCCGTCTATGGGAACGATGGGGTAACCTTCAGCCGTGGTCGGGACTTCAGCCGAAGAGCCGTTTGCACCGGTGATCGTAACCGCTGCATTTCCGGTGCTTGCCGTGACTCCGTCATCATGAAACCGAATGAAATCGTCATAAGAATCTCCCACCCGCAACGGCGTATATTCCACCGTCAGCGAATAGACGACCCGATCGGTATTCGTCTTGACATAGTCCTTGATCGGTTCATAATTCTCTCCGGGTTCAGGGTCGAGCTGCTCCCAACGGTAGGTCAGCACGCCAACAATGCAGCGCTGATTGGTTTCCACATTACCCACGTTGTTGTAGACCTTCGACGCCTTGTAGGTCGTGGTCCCGTCGGGCAGGATTACC
>JAFLUR010000290.1 GCA_022508725.1 Oscillospiraceae bacterium | reverse complement strand
GACAGTATTGGAACAGTATTCATGGACGCGAAGTCGGTGAAGCGCGGCAGGATGAGGAAGGTCTGCAGGGTATGCGGACGCTCGCTAAAAATATGGCGTTTCTTATGAAGAGTATTTCGCTTGGCAAAGAAAAGTATGGTATTCCGGAAAAAGAGCCGTTTTGTCGCACTGATTTTATAAGATAGAGAAAAATTCATATCGCAGCCGACATGACCGTTCATGTCGGCTTGTAGTGTTTTGAATTATTATAACGGTGAAAGGACAGATAGAAAAATGGATGGAAAATCAATGACGGAAGGAACGCCGTGGAAACATATTTTAAAATTTGCGCTTCCCGTGCTTGCCGGTTTGACGCTTCAGCAGTTATATAACACGGTGGACACTATAATAGTCGGCAACTTCTCGGGTGAGGCGGCGCTTTCGGCGGTCGGTACTACGGTAAGCTTTGTATTTTTGTTTCTGTCGCTTGCAACGGGATTTTCCGCAGGCAATGGCGTGGTAGTGGCGCAGCATTACGGTGCGGGGAATGAAAAACAGGTGCGCGCAAATGCGTCAACCGGTATTTTACTTATGCTTGGTATGGGCATAGTATCTACCATATCGGCATTACTCGTATCGCGTCCGGCGTATACGCGTCTGGTTTCGGTGCCGGAGGAATTTTTGGAGCTTACTTTACAGTATTTCAGAATATATGCGTTAGGACTGGTATTTCAGTTTGGGTATAATATCTTTTCGTCTATATTAAGGGCGGTCGGTGACAGCGCGGCAACATTATATTTTCTGCTGATAGCGTCTGTATTAAATATCATTCTTGATCTGGTGTTTGTCGCCGGCTTTCATTGGGGAGTCGCCGGAGCTGCGTGGGCGACGAATATTGCTCAGGCAGCGTCGTTTGTTGCGGCATATATTTACATGACCCGTAAATATCCTGTATTCCGCTTTAGACTGAAGGAGTTCACATGGAGTACAAGACTTGCGAAAAAGACAGTGGTGACAGGATTTCCGATTGCGCTGCAGATGCTTCTTGTATCTTTGGGATTCACCTTTATCCAAAGAGCGGTAAACGGTTTCGGGCAGGCTATGACAGCGTCTTTTACGGTTGGACAGCGAATAGAAATGTATATCGGTCTGCCGTGCAACGCATTTCAGACTACGCTCGCGACATATACCGGGCAGAATGTCGGCGCGGGGAAAATAGACAGAGTAAAAAAGGGAACATATCAAACCGTTTTTATGTCGCTGCTGCTGACATTGTGTATTTCGTCTCTCGTATGGATTTTAGCCGGAAATATAATCGGCTTATTCGGATTAAGTGTGCAGGCGGCGGAATATTGCAGCGCTCATATTAAAACGGTCGCGTTGATTAATATAGTATTGTCTCTTTATATACCGCTGTTCGGCGTATTTCAGGGGACAAATCACGGCGTCGCAGCAACGATTGCCGCGACAGCCGCGCTGACTGTACGCGTACTTGTTACATACTTATTCAGAAACAGCGCAATGTTCGGATATACGATTATCTGGTGGAACGGCTTGTTTGGATTCGGTACGGGATTTTTAATTTCGTGGTGTTATTATCTGAGCGGCAAATGGCGGAAGAATTCGTCGCTGACAGTATAATAAGATTTGAAATTGATCGGATAATAAAACGGCGCAAGTATATATTAAAAATGAATAATGCCGGTATAAACAAAAATAAAAAAGGGGAGCGAATGATGGAAAAGGATTTATTAAATATTGTAAAATCAAGACGGTCTACAAGGCAGTTTTCAAATGAGCCTGTCAGTGACGAGACGATACGGAAAATACTTGATATGGCGGCCTACGCGCCTTCATCATGGGGAGGGCATCCGGTTGAATATATTGTGATCCGCGATAAAAACGTCATGGCTGAGCTTGCAAGATGCAAACAAATGGGAGCGGGACCGCTCGCATACGGAGAAGCTGCAATAGTACCGATTATTAATAAGCGCAATCTGGAACTTTGGGTAGAAGACGCCGCGGTCGCTTCGACGTACATTCTTCTCGCTGCTGAGTATTACGGTGTGGGAGCCTGTTGGATTCATATGAAAGATCGCAGAGGACATACAAATATGGCGGAGGACGATATAAGGGATCTGCTTGGCGTTCCTGAGTATTACGGGATTTTGAATGCGGTCTCGCTCGGCATGAAGAAAAAAACGTCTGAGGACAGGAGTCTTGCACCTACAGTTCATTATGGGAAATATTAAATAAGAATTGAATAAAGGAGATGGAGGTATTATCATGAAAAAGATTGTAGTAATCAATGCCAGTCCGCGAACAGACCGGAACACCGGAAAGCTGGTACGCGAGGTGGGGAAGGGAGCGGAATCCGAAGGCGCGGAAGTTAAAGTGTTTGATCTTTATAGATTGGAAAAATTCACCGGATGTGTATCCTGTTTCGGCTGTAAATTGCCGGAGCATTTAGGTCAATGTATTTGCCATGACGGACTTGCGACTGTTTTGGAGGAAATACGCAGCGCTGATGGTCTGG
Organism: Oscillospiraceae bacterium; assembly: GCA_022508725.1. Classification (GTDB taxonomy): domain Bacteria; phylum Bacillota; class Clostridia; order UBA1381; family UBA1381; genus JAFLUR01. Next base: position 578 of record JAFLUR010000290.1, on the reverse strand, counting down.
TTCTCGGCAGTCCGAATTATCTCGGGGACGTCACTGCGGGATTTCGCGCACTGTATGAGCGTTTGATTTTTCCGTATGTCACTTATAAAAAGGAACCGGTGACCTATAATAATCACAGTATTCCGGTTCTTCTTATCATGACAAGCAATGTTGCGGAAGAAATGTATACGCAAATCGGATATGAACAGCTGCTGCTAAACTACAAGAAAAGTCTGAGCGGCAGGATAGGACCGACAAAGGTTATGATTTACGGCGATACGCTTCAGGTTGATGATTACAGTAAATATAACTGGACAATATTTGACCCTGAAATGAAAAAAGCGCGTCATGAAAAAGTATTCCCGGAGAAAAAGAATGAAGCATTCCTTCTTGGAGCGGAGATGGTTAAAAATCCCGATTCATGGAATTGATAATATCAAGATTCTTACAAGCTATAACAAATAATATTAGACGGAAAGGAAGTATTACTATGGAATATGCAATTCTTAGAAACGAATTAAAAATGCCGATTGAAGGCTTCGGAGTTTTTCAGGTTCCCGATGCTAAAGAGTGTGAGGAAAGTGTTTACACAGCTATTA
>JAFLUR010000029.1 GCA_022508725.1 Oscillospiraceae bacterium | reverse complement strand
CCATAATATGTTTATCAAGATTAAGTGATGGCTTTTTAGGTATAAAGCAATATGCCGTCAAAGCGGAAATAATGTTCACTACAAAATTTGTCTGACTTCTATGACGTGAATGTTCAATCTGACATATATTTTTAAGTAGGACGGATTTTCGATATGCCGCCCGGTACGGTGCGTTTCAAGCTGTCCGAATCGCGAAAAAAATTGCGAAAAATGCTGAAGGAGGAATAGCTGTGGAAAAGAAAAAGCTTATAATCAATTGTGCGAAATGCGATGCGAGAGAAATTAAAGAAGAGGCGTATGTACAATACGAAAGAATTGTAATAAATACGGAGCTGCTGTTGGTGAATGACATCAGCCGCATAATATTGAGCCGTCTGAATGCAAAAATCAATGCGGCGAAAATATTTTCCACTCTCGATGACGTGTCTGTTATCCAAATAAACAACAGTCATAAAATAACTGCCGGCGCATTGCCGGAAGAAGGCGTCGTACTTATGGTAAACGGCGATACAGAGATTGAGAAGGGTGCGAACGAAGCGGTCAGACGCTATTCATATATCACCGTAAACGGTAATTTGGAATGCCCCGAAAGCGCGGTAAGCGCTCTTTCGAACATAGATGTAAACGGTTCTGTAATAACGTATCCGGACGATTATACCAAACTGCGCTCAAACTTTGTGATTGACAAATATTTTCCCATGCGTGCCGAGCAAAACGGCAAATATTATGTGGGCAGCACGGTCAAACTGCTTGATAAATCGGTAGATACCGCAAAGCTTATCGAGAAGAATGTGAAGTTTAAAACCGGGCGTTTTGTTGTGCCGGAGGAAAAGCTTGAAGAATGTATTTCCATGTTTGATGAGAACACGGAGTTCATGGTTGCCCCTGCCGGCTGTGCTGTCGTCGATGGCAGTGCAAAATTAAATACCGATCTTATAAACGAATACGGAACAAAGCTTTTCATTTACGGAAATCTCGATGCAAGGGGGGATATTTCCGACTCTGTTTCAAAGCTCGAACGCCTTGCGGTTACAGGTAAAATTACCGCAACGCGCAAAAATGCGGATGCGATACGAGCAATCGCCGAGAATAAAAAGCTTGAAATCGTAAAGGATGTTGTTTTTGCCAATACCGGCGAAATTCTCGTAACGACCGAATTGCTTCATTCCTCGGAGGAAGGAATTACCGTGCAAAACAGCAACACGGTAACGATAGAGGAAGGTGTAAGCACTGAGGATATAGAAAAGCTGCTTGAAGTCAAAAATGCGGGTAGTGTCGTTTGTTCCGAGTCACAGACGGCATCGGTGCGAAAGGTCTGCAAAAATGTCGGAAGCATTATGCTTCCTGAAAAATTTGCGGAACGGAAAAAACGGAAAAATCCGATGCAGGATGATAATACGGTGTATATCGATACGGAGGAGTATGTGATGTGATCCGCATTTCAAATAAAAGCGAAATCCGGATCATTAACTTAAATAAAGCGTTATGCCGGCAAAGAAGAAATCGGGCGACCGAAAAGATTTGATTTTCAGCCGCCTATTGTTTCCCTTGACTTTCGCAGCTTATTCTTCACATAATTCCTCAAGATTTAATCGGGGGATAAATAACAACGGTTAATATTTTCGGAAATTCAAAAAAAGAATACCGCGCCGATTCAGCAGCGCGGTATTCGAAAAATTTCAGCTGTCCGAAAAAATCAAACGTCGGCTTTTATCCTTGTTAATCGACGCGCCGATTTGTATAAATCTATGATAAACAGCACAAAATCGGCTGTAATTGTTTATTTTCCAATGCCGCATCAATCGCGGCGTTCAGCTTCGTGAAATCCGCTACGAGTGAGTTTGGTTTTTTGATATAATCGTCCTGCCCGAACGGTACAAAGTAAATATTTTTATAATTCAGCAGCATACCGATATTTTTGGCGGCATTTGCAAGTGCGTCGTTGGTAGACACGGCGATAACCACCGGGCGGCAGTTACGCAGATGTGCTTTTACAGCCATTGTCACGCTTGAATCCGCAATACCGGAAGCGATCTTTGCGATAGTATTTCCCGTACACGGAGCAATAACCAAAATATCGAGCATTTGTTTGGGACCTATCGGTTCTGCTTCCTTGACCGATTTTATAATTTTCTTTCCGCATATTTTTTCGGCACGCGCAATAAAGTCGGCACATTTTCCGAAACGCGTATCGGTTGAATATACATTTTCACTCATTATCGGATAAATATCGGCGCCTGTTTTCGAAAGAGCTTCAAGGGCAAGAAATGTTTTTTCAAAGGTGCAGAAGGATCCGGTTATGGCAAATCCTATCTTTTTATCGGTTAAATCCATAATTACACCCCCATTTCATTTAAAATATTCATTACTGTATTCTTGATTATTTTACCGGCAGTGACGGGAGCGATTTTTCCGGGCAATGAAAGCGCCCATATAACACGCAGATTAAGCTCACGCGCGGTATCGAAATCGACCCCTCCCGGTTTTGATGAAAGGTCTATAATCAAAGCATCTTTGGAAACAACAGATAATATTCGTCTGTCGAGAATAACGGAAGGAATTGTGTTGAATATAATATCACAGCTGCCTATAGCGGAGGCTATATCATTTGTATGGATAGGAGTAAAGCCCTCATTCCGGATCCATGCAAGATCGGAACAGCTTCTTGCGGCAGCTGTTACCGAGGCGCCAAGTGAGCTGAGCATACGACATAAAACCTTTCCTATACGTCCGTAACCGAGAACCATGCAAGAGCTTTCGGCAATGGTTTCGGGCGTTTCGGTTATGGCAATATTTATCGCGCCCTCAGATGTGGGAACGGCATTTTGTATTGCCATTTCCTCTCTCAGAAGATAATCGCGCCAATTCAGAGAATAAGCGGAAAATTCACCTTTAAGATAATCGTTTATTCTTCCGCCGAGGAGAATGGTATCCTTTCTGACATTTTCCAAAATATCTGATATATATATTTTATTTCCGGAAAACGGAGCATTTACGGTTTCATTGTCACAGCTGAGGGGCAACGGCATAATAAGTATATCGCTTTGAGCGGCTGAAGATATATCTCCGGCTTTTTTTATACAATATGTATTCACCCCCGAATCAAAGCCGTATAACGAAACATCAAAGCCATCGTCCCTGAGAAGGCGGGCAACCGTTGTTTGCCTTAAATCGCCACCTATAACTGAGATCGTATTCATATATTTTCCTCCTTTCCTTGAATATGAAAGAAACAATCTTTCTTTTTTATATTATGTGAATTGTTGTAATGTGTGAAAAAAGAGTAAAAAAATCCCCCGCGGTTGATATGCATCTCCGAAAGTGTCTGACTTTTGTAGGTGCATATGGTTTTTTTCGCGGGGATTTTTTATCATTTTCGTGGTGGATGTTGTGTTAAGGAAACACTGATTTAAAGGTAATCAAAAAATATACGCTTTTCCGGGCGTAAACACCCCCGAACGCACTGTTTTTTCGCTGCGGTGCCAAATTATTTTTTGATATTTGATTTATTCGGTGTTTCCCCGGTCAGCGTTTGAGAAGCCCTTTCCAAAAATCGGGCGCAAGCAGCATTAATGTCGGATAAAGTTCAAGTCTGCCGGCAAGCATATCAAACATCATAACATATTTTGAAAAGCCCGAAAAGAATGAAAAGCTCTCCGTGGGACCCGCTTTGCCCAAACCGGGACCTATATTGTTTACGGTTGCCGCAACGGCTGTGAATGTGGTGGTAAAGTCGTGGTTATCTATCGACACAAGCAGTACGGAAACCGCAAACAAAAGCACATATGCAGCCAAAAATACGCTTACTGAATGCACCAACTCATTAGTCACGGGCTTATCCTCTATTTTTATCTTTACAACCCGCTTGGGATTAAAGAACAGCATGATCTCTCTGCATACGGTTCTGAACAGAATGAGTATTCTCGAAACCTTTATTCCGCCGCCGGTACTGCCCGCACACGCGCCGATGAACATAAGTCCGATAAGGATCGTAAGTGCGATCTGAGGCCATACCTCATAATCAAGCGTGGTGAAGCCGGTGGTGGTTATTACGGAAATAACCTGAAAAAAAACATGTCTGATATTGCCGCCGAAGCTTTTTTCGGGAAGTGTTCCGGAAACGTAAAGCGACAGTGTGATTACAGCCGCCGCCGCGAGGATAATGAGCAGATAATATCTTGCTTCCTCGTGAAGGGCGGCGCTTTTGAAACGCCGCATAAACAGCAGGAAATATACATTAAAATTAATTCCGAACAGCGCCATAAACACCGCTACGATCCATTGTATGCACGGAGAGTAATCGGCAAGGCTTGTCGATTTTATTCCGAAACCGCCGGTACCGGCTGTTGCAAGGGCGGTATTTACCGCATCAAATACGGGCATACGGCAGATTATAAGAGCAAGTATTTCGGCTACGGTAAGAGCGATATAAATTGCGTAAAGAGCGAATGCGGTCTGGCGCACTTTGGGCAGAAACTTACCGACAACGGGACCGGGGCTTTCCGCGCGCATTATATTCATATGCGAGCCGCCCGTCATAGGTATCAGCGCAAGCAGAAACACAAGAACTCCCATACCGCCTATCCAATGCGTAAAGCTCCTCCAGAACAGAGAGGCATGAGACAAGGCTTCGACGTCGTTAAGGATACTTGTTCCGGTGGTGGTAAAGCCGGAAACGGTTTCGAAAAGAGCGTCTGTAAATGAAGGAATATCTCGGTTTATAATGAACGGCAAACAGCCGAACAGACTGAGAATTATCCATGCCAGAGCCGTTACGGCAAGACCTTCCTTTGTGAAAAACGTCATATTTTCAGGCTTTGCGGACACAATAACAGAGCCTGTCGCAATGCATATAAGCGCTACGACCGCAAATGCCGCTCCCTGCGTCTCGCCGTATATAAGCGATATCAAAACCGGCGCGAACATAAACGCGCCCTCAATATTCAAAATCCAACCCAGTATGTATATAACCGCTTTGAAATTCACTGTTATCCTCCTCTCACGCATATGCGTCAGTCAAAAATTCCCTCAATGCTGCTGAGTCCCTTATGCGTTGTCACTACAGTAACGGCGTCGCCGTCGAGAAACACATCGTTTCCGCCGGGAATGAATGCCTTGCCGTTTCTGTATATGCATGCGACAAGCAGATTATTTTTGAGCTTCAGATCCTTTAGCGGAATATTTATATGTTCCGTCTCAGAATGTACGTTAAACTCAATCGCTTCAACTCTGTCCTCTGAGAGACGATAGAGAGTTTCTATGTTGCTGCCGAGAGTTTGTTTCTTTGCGCGCACATATTTTATTATTGTTTCGGCAGTCATTTGGCGGGGATATACCACGCTCCCGAGTTCCAGTTCATTTATAACGCTCGAAAAGCTCGTGTGGTTTATTTTGGTTATTACCTTTATACCCGGTGCGGCTTTCATGGCATACAAGGAAAGCACCACATTTTCCTCGTCCATACCCGTAAGCGGGACAAACGCTCCGGAAGGATCCGGTCTTTCCTGAGTCAAAAGTGATTCGTCTGTTCCGTCACCGTTTACAATTACAACATTCTTCGGCAAAAGAGAACTCAATTCTTCGCAGCGTCCGGTGCTTTTCTCTATTATTTTAACCGCGATACCCTCTTGACTGAGCCGGCGCGCAAGATAAAAAGATGTCTTGCCTCCGCCGATCATCATCACGGAGTCAACTTTATGTGTGTCAAGATTTATTTTTTTGAAAAATTCCGGCGCATCTTTATGGGTGGCAATAAACGAAATAATATCTCCCGCGCTAAGACGGAAGCTTCCGTTGGGGATGGTAAGCACATCTTTGCGTTCAACTATACACACGAGAACGTTAAAACCCGGCATCTTTTGAAAATGTGACAGCCGCATACCGTCAAGTACGCTTCCTTCGGGAATTTTAAACCTGATAAGTTCCGCTCTGCCCTTTGCAAACGGATTTACCGATATAGCGGAGGGAAACCGGAGTATTCTGGTTATCTCCATCGCCGCTTCCAGTTCAGGGTTTATTATAATTGAAATTCCGAGCTTGTTGCACAAGTATCCGAGCTCATCGCTGTATTCGGGAGAGCGGACACGCGCAACGGAGGCGCAGTCACCGACCTTTTTCGCAAGCGTGCAGCAGAGCAGGTTAAGCTCATCGCTGTCGGTTACGGCGATTATCAGATCCGCGGTTTCAACCCCGGCTTCGATCAATACGCCGTAGCTTGAACCGCTTCCCACAACTCCCATTATATCATACATATCAGCAAGCTTATCCACAACCTCGCGGTTTCTGTCAACAACAGTAACGTCGCAGCCCTCATCCGTAAGCTTTCCCGCTAAAGTCGATCCGACTTTTCCGGCGCCGACTATTATAATTTTCAGAACTTTTTCTTTATTTTGTTTAAATTTATAAAAAACAGGCATAGGACCATCCTCCTATATAGTAATCATGATAATATATTCTATCACATTTTACTGAAAATATCAAGATAAAATCGTTTGAGTCATCGGAGATTGCCGTGAGATGGGAATACGCACGAAAAAAGAGCCGTGACAAAATGAGTTTTTATCATTTTGTCACGGCTTTTTCAATGCTATAAATAGAAGTCGTGATTTTCGATGGTTTTATAATATACGCGGTTCTTGATGATCCATGTATTTGTGCTTATGTCCGGATTAAGAAAATACAGGCAGTCTCCCACAATATCTTCTCCCAACATGGCACGTTTTGCGGCTACAATACTTTCGGCGGAAGGAGTATTGTATATATGTCCGTTAAGGACCGGCTGGAATTGAACTCCGAATGTTCGGTCAAATATGACACCGTATATTGAATTGGGGTATTCGGAGCTTTTTACACGGTTAAGCACGACATTTCCCACCGCTACCTTCCCGGCAAGAGGTTCTCCCGCGCTTTCCGCCTCAACTATACGGGCAAGCCAGAACAGATTGTCCTCATAGTATGAATTTTTTTTCAAAGAATCATCTAAAGTATGATTGTCTTTATTTATGCGGACAGTAAAATATATATTGTCCCAATTTACATCGGCGCCGAGGTTTTCCGCGAGGAAACGTACGGGAACAAAGCTTGTTCCGTTGATTATATTCATACCTCCGGTCATTTGTTTTTTTTCGCCGTTTACATATGCGATATTTGAATTGTTGTAAAATTCAATATTGCCGGTATCGCTTGTTATACTTACCTTTCCGGCATTTCCGTCCCATTGGACCTTTGCGCCGAGTGCATTTGAAAGAATGCGTACGGGAGCAAAAGTATATCCGTTTTTTATATATGCGGAAGCGGTGCTGTTGATATATGATCCGTTAACCTCGATATCGACCGGTATGTCGCTGTCCCGCACCGCTGCATGAGCTGTGCAGAATAACAGGGATGCGGCGAGCACCGTTCCGGCTATGGCGGTTATCTTAAATAATTTCATCATGATCTCCTTTCGGGGAATATATTATTTCACCGAAAAACATTTATATAACCATATAATATTGAATTTACAGTCCCCGTACGGTGAAATTCGGTGAGAGATTTTTTAAAATCACCGAATTTACAAGCTGTCCCGGATCAAAGAGGTATACGGTTATAATAATTGTTTGCCTGTGAGCATATATATCATAGCATATACTTATGCATAAATTCAATGATAAATATATGGAAGTAAAGCAATATTATATGAGAAATTATTCAAAAATACGGAAATTAAATACAAATAATTTCCTTTAGTGCTTATATATGTATAAATTCGTATGAAAACAAAAGATGCATAAATTCCGAGCGCGACTGTATATTGAGCTTTCTGTATATATTGGATGTTGTCTTTTTTACCGTTCCTTCCGCAATTTTAAGCTCTGCGGCTATATATCTTATGCTTTTTCCGTAAAAAAGGTGCTTGGAAACCGTTTGCTCGCGTTTTGTAAGTTTATTTGAAATAAACTTGTAATTTTCGGAAAAATCATTGCTTTTATAGATAAATACAATAATTTTGCCGGGGATTGAGATTGGTATAAGTATTATTGTATTTATTTCGTGGTCCATGACAAGCTTTCTTATGATTATTTTTTCCGACAGCATGGTATTGCGCAGAAGCTCGTGAATTGTATTTTCAAGATATTTATAATTATTCATAATATCATTAAATACACTGTTTTTTTCGTCGATACTGAAATCCGCTTTGGAATTTTCCGAGCAGCTGTATACGGCGGTCGCCGCATTTTTTGCCGATATTGCATCAAGTACGGAGGTGCTGTAAATTTTAGTGTCCATGTAACTTCTCCTTTGATTTAATAAATTTTTTGTTTGAATCGGAACAAAACTTTTGCATGTATGCTTGCAAGCAATTTTAAGCGGGCAAGTATGCCGAATTAAATCGGGCACGGTTTCAAAGGGAGATTACAACTTAGTCCGGTGTTTTTGGGATGAGTTTTAAATTCCGGCTGAAATCCTGACGTGCTGTTGATCCGTTAATTTTTTTATTGGAATTCATTATATCAAATAGAGAGAAAAATGTCAAGAACTTTCATATTTTAAAAATATTTTGTAAAATTGTGTTTATAAACAAGGGATTTTATGTATATTTTTTGTGAAATATATACATAAAATGTTAAAAATTCGGATAAATTTGAACAAAAGCCGATTATTAAGCTAGGAAAACAATAAACCTTTGTGGGTATTTACAATAAAAGGAAAAAATGATATAATAAACTGCGAACATACGGAAGGAGCGATCGGATATGAAAAGCATAGGAGAAAGAATACGCCTAAGACGCGGCGAACTTAATATTACACAGCAGTATATTGCGGAAAGAATGGGAATAGACAAGTCAACCGTACAGAGATACGAATGCGGGAAGATACGCAGAATAAAATATCCCATGATTATTTGCCTTGCCGGTATTTTAAAAACAACTCCGGAATGGCTTGCCGGAGAGGATGAAAAAAATATCCTTCCGAAAAATCATAAAAATAATCGGAAAGATATTTAGGGAAACACTGATTTAAAGGGAATCAAAAAATAATTTGCGAAAAAACATACGCCGGTTCTTTGGCGCCGGCTCGCGCGTTCGCACCGGTTTTTCGCCTTGCCGGCAGCAGGCGGCCGGTAAAACGATACGACCGCCCGATGAGGCTGAATTATTTTTTGATATTGATTTATCCGGTATTTCCTTAGTATCAATTATCATCGGAAATATGTTTCATATCCGCTATATTTACAAGATGCCCCTTATAATTTTCAATATAGTCAAGCAGCGCGTAAATATCGGTAAATGAAGCGGTTAATTCATGACAGGCTTCTTTCATGAATTTTTCGTCCATGGCCTTTTGCATAAGCCTGAAAATTTCATCGAAATATCCGTTCAAATTGAGTATTGTAACAGCCTTTGAGTGACGTCCGATCTGTTTGAGTGTGAGTATTTCAAAAAACTCCTCAAATGTTCCGATCCCGCCGGGAACCATAACAAAAGCGTCGGCATTGTCCTCCATAATTTGTTTGCGTTCTCTCATTGTTTCGGTTTCGATAAGCTTTGTGCAGTCGGGAAATACAACGCCGTCAACATTAAAAAATGTCGGAGAGACACCTATTATCGTTCCGCCCTCGGCATATGCGCCTCTTGCGGCGGCTCCCATAAGACCTCTGGCGCCTCCGCCGTATACGAGAGTATGACCTCTTGCGGCGATCTCATGACCGAGTTTTTCAACCTCTTCTATGTAAAATTTGTTGATGGCATCGCTTGATGCTCCGTATAAGCATATATTCATCGGAATAACTCCTTTTTTTATTGAAAATTTTTTACATTGAGATTATTTATGATAATTTTCATTATTCATTATTTTAAAGCCGCGGTAAATCTGTTCAAGCAGGATTATTCGCATAAGCATATGAGGAAAGGTCATTTCCGAAAAGCTTATCCTGCAATCGGCGCGGGATTTGACTTTATCCGAAAGTCCGATGGATCCGCCTATTATAAATGAAATCGAGCTGTTTGTCATCATTATATCGGACAGCTTATGAGAAAAGTCCTCCGATGACATCCGGCTGCCCTCGATACATAAAGCAAAGACATAGCTTGAACCGTTTATTTTGGCAAGTATATCCGTACCCTCAGCATCCTTTATTTTTTCCGCGCTGCGTTCGGAAAGCTTGTCGGGTATCTTTTCGTCCGGGATTTCGATTATCGATACTTTTGCGAATTTTGACAAGCGTTTTACATATTCGGCAGATGCATCGACAAAGAATTTTTCTTTTAATTTTCCCACGCATATGATTTGTATGTTCAAAACAAAGTAACCTCCGAGCGTTTTGCTACCGATAATATTATATCGCCGCCGATAACGGCTCCGAGCGATATAAGCTTATTTTCCGATGTTTTATAGGCTATATCGGGTGTGTTGTTCTCATGGCTCAAATGCCCGAGAATTATTTTTTTTGTTCCGGTATTCAAAAGCTCCGCCGAAAAATCAGCCGCGGCGTCATTGGAAAGATGTCCCTCGTCGCTGAGTACGCGTCTTTTCAGATCATAATTATAGCTTCCGAATTTAAGCATTTCAACATCATGATTGGATTCCAAAAGGACCGTATCGGAGTTTATGACTTCTTTTCTTATATTTTCCGTTATTATGCCCGTATCGGTAGCAACCGTAAATTTTTTGTTTCCCGTGAAAAAGGAATATCCCACGGGATCTGCGGCATCGTGCGAAACCGAAAATGCCCGTACACCTATACTGCCTATCGAGAAATCCGTGTGTTTTTCAATAGGTATGAATTTTTCGGGTTTTCCGATTTTTGTGCAGGCGGCAAAGGTTTTTTCGGTCGCATACACCGGGAGCTTATATCTGCGGGATATAACTCCGACGCCGGCGACATGGTCGATATGTTCATGAGTTATGAGAACGGCGTCAAGGCTGTCGGGGGATATATCCGCCCGCAAAAGTCCTTCGGCCAGGCATTTTCCGCTTATGCCGCAATCGATAAGCAAAGAAGTATGACCGTCGGATATATATACGGCATTGCCCGATGAACCGCTTGCCACAGAAAGAAATTCAATATTATTCAAGAGAGTCCTCCACAACCGATACTCTGTGAATATCCGCGCCTATTCCCAGCAGTTTCTTTTCTATATTTTCGTAACCTCTGTCGATATGATATATATCGGTAATTTCCGTTGTTCCCTGAGCCGTAAGACCGGCAATGAGCATTGCCGCTCCGGCGCGCAGATCTGTTGCGCGCACCGATGTGCCGCGCAGATGACCGACTCCGGATATTATAGCGGTTTTTCCTTCGACTCTTATATCCGCGCCCATACGCTTAAGCTCGCCCACATACCTGAATCTTTCATCCCACACACCCTCGCGGGCAATGCTTATCCCGCTTACGGTCGTTAAAAAGGTAACGAGCTGAGGCTGCATATCGGTAGGATAGCCGGGGTAGGGAAGAGCTATAAAGTTAATGTTTTTAAATGCGGTACCTTCCTTGACATACACTCTTATCGAGTCGTCGAATTCTTCCACGCATACGCCGGATTCGATGAGCTTGGCGGATATCGGTTCGAGATGCTTTGGAATTATGTTTTTCAGGATCACATCTCCTCGTGTGGCGGCGGCGGCGATCATGAATGTGCCGGCTTCTATCTGATCGGGTATGATCGAATATGTACCTCCGTGCAGTTGCTCCACGCCGGTTATCTTTATTGTATCGGTCCCGGCACCTCTTATTTTTGCGCCCATTGCATTGAGAAAATTCGCAAGATCCACTATATGAGGCTCCTTTGCGGCATTTTCTATCGTGGTCGTGCCGTTTGCGAGAACGGCTCCGAGGATAACGTTTATTGTGGCGCCGACGGTAACGACATCAAAATATATGTGTCCGCCTGTGAGCTTATCGGTATGTCCGTGTATGGTATCGTAGGCAAGTTCAAGCTTTGCGTTCAGGGACGCAAGACCTTTTATATGCTGATCTATCGGACGCGTGCCGAAATCACAGCCGCCCGGAGAGGATACCTCCACCTTATGAAATCTGCCGAGAAGAGCGCCGATGAGATATGTAGAACCGCGCATTTTTCTTGTGAGCTCATGCGGAGGCGAGAATGATGTTATACCGGTACAGTCTATTTCAACCACATCTTTGCTTATATAATTAACATCGGCGTTAAGCCGTTCGAGAATTTTAATGAATAATTTTACATCGTTTATTTCGGGAAGGTTTTCAATGCGGCACTTACCTTTTATCAGGATACATGCGGGAAGTATGGCAACGGCGGCATTTTTGGCGCCGCTTACGGTAACCTCTCCGCTTAGTTTATTTCCGCCTTTTACAACAAATTTTTCCACAGTTACACTCCTCTATATAAATACTGTATCAAATCATGCGGTAAATCGCTTATGTCCGTCTGTTTTTACAGAACCGGCATACCGTAATTTACCCCGAAAATCAACTCCGTTCATATATGCAAACAGAATTTATTGTGACATTCAATACAATTATACACTCTATATTACTATTATACCACACAGAATGAAAAATGCAAAAGAAATTTATAAAATTTTTAAGATTTTTAGTATATTTTTTTGAGATAGGGTAAATTTCCGGATATTATACGCGGGTTATGAGATTTTTGAACATTACATTTATTTATAAATAAAGAATTTATTGGATTTATTTGAATTTATTTGTGCTTTACCGGCGCCCCGTAACCGAAGACGGGAAAGGGCTTAATAAAAAATAACGGTAAAAATAAGATTGTCGATTGACTTTTTATTATATTCATAGTATAATAAAGGAAGATTGTAGTATTTTTGTGTATCATGGAATGTTAAAATTTAATTAAAATAAGATTAAAT
>JAFLUR010000289.1 GCA_022508725.1 Oscillospiraceae bacterium | reverse complement strand
GAATTAAAATGGCTTGTTTTACGGTACCGGCAGCGGAAGCAATAGTAACAACAATTATAAAAAAGAATATCGATAAAAATCCTTTTCTCAAAAGAATAGGTTGGCTCAGTAATATGCTTTGGGGCGGAAGCGCGCTTCTTGCCTTTGAACACGTTTGGCACGGTGAAATCGTGCCGCAGTTCCCGTTTTTGACAAACGCAGCGTCAGCGGAAACAGCAGCGGTAATGCTGAAAGAGATAGCGACGTCCGGCGTTGCCATGACGCTGCTTGTTACGGCGGTATGGGCGGCAATGGCTGCTGCAGCCAATGCAATAGAAAAGAGATCTCAGTCCGCAAACATAACCGTAAACAAGGCCGGTCGTCCCGTTTCACGGAACTGCTCGCCTATGCAACCAAGGAGGTAATCATGACGTTACTTATAACGGTATTTGCGGCTGTTACATCAACAATTGTTTGGTATGTCACGTCCGGCAATATGAGACTCGGTATGCTGAGCCTTATGTATTGGGGTGCGGCGCTGATGTGGTTTGTTGACGCAGTTGCGGAATATATCGAAAAAGGCGCGGAATATTTTACCCCCGCTGCGGCGGATATGATAAACGACTGTTATCTCGGATTGTCCGCTGTTGCATTTGGACTTGTTATTTGGCTTGTCACGGTGCTTATAAAAGACCCGAAAGGCAAAATCGGGACAGCATTGATGAAAAATAAGTAAAGCATGAGAGCGGTTTTATCAAAAATCGTGATAAAACCGCTCGATTTTTTAAGAGGAAAAGATTATGAATACAAAATTTGAAAAGCTGAAGGAATATTTAAAGGAATTGAATTCGGTTGCCGTTGCGTTTTCGGGCGGCGTGGATTCAACGTTTTTACTTAAAGTCGCGCATGATGTTTTGGGCGATAAATGCGTTGCGATAACAGCGCGCTCGTGTTCGTTTCCCGAACGCGAATTGAACGAGGCAAAGGCGTTTTGTGAAAAGGAAGGTATAAAACATATAATAATAGAATCGGAAGAATTGAATATAGACGGATTTTCCGAAAATCCGAAAAATCGCTGCTATCTCTGCAAAACCGAGTTGTTTACAAAAATGCGAAAAGCTGTGGAGCAGATTGAGATAGAAAACATTGTTGAGGGTTCCAATATTGATGATAACGGCGATTACCGTCCCGGACTTATCGCGGTCAAGGAACAGAACATAAAAAGTCCCTTGCGATTTGCGGGGCTTAACAAAAATGAAATACGGGAATTATCCAAGAATTTGGGTTTAAATACATGGGATAAACAGTCGTTCGCTTGTCTTTCATCACGATTTGTGTACGGTGAAACAATCACCGAGGAAAAGCTCGGAATGGTGGATAAAGCAGAGCAATTTTTGATTGATTCGGGATTCAGTCAGGTACGGGTGAGAATACACGGAAAAATGGCAAGAATAGAAATCAAAAAAGAGGAATTTCCGAAAATGCTCGACATATCCGAAAAGGTTCATGATTATCTGAAATCTCTCGGATTTACTTATGTTTCGCTTGATTTGGGCGGTTACAGAACGGGCAGCATGAATGAGGTTTTGTAAATGGAACAAAAGGAATTAAGGAGCTTGCTTGAAGAAGTCGCATCGGGTAAAACGGATATAGAAAGCGCGATGTTAAAATTAAAAATCCGGCCGTTTGAAGATTTGGGTTTTGCAAAAATAGATCATCACAGAGGTATTCGTCAAGGTGCGGCGGAGGTTATTTACGGCGCGGGAAAAACTCCGGAGCAGATTACGGAGATAGCGGATTGTTTATTCTCAGCAGGTCAAAAAACGGTACTTATCACCCGAATGAGCGCCGAAGCCACCGCAATTGTCGGAAAAAAACTTCCTCTGAAATATTACGAAATCGCGAAAATAGGAATTGTCGGTGAAATGCCGGAGCCGGATACCGATTCGACCGTTTTAATCATAAGCGGCGGGACGAGCGATATGCCGGTAGCGGAGGAGGCTGCTTTGACCGCGCAGGCTTTCGGTAATCGCGTGGTACGGATATATGATGTCGGAGTTGCGGGATTGCACAGATTGCTCGCGCATACGGAAGACATTATGAAAGCGAAGGTAATAATTGCGGTCGCGGGCATGGAGGGTGCGCTTGCAAGCGTTATAGGCGGTCTTGCGGATTGCCCCGTTATTGCCGTTCCCACAAGCGTGGGCTACGGAGCGTCGTTCGGAGGTTTGTCGGCGCTGCTGTCAATGATTAATTCGTGTGCAAGCGGAGTCGGCGTCGTTAATATCGACAACGGTTTCGGTGCGGGATATTTGGCGAATATGATAAATCGAATAGGAGAAAAGAAGATATGAAAACACTGTATTTTGAATGTAATATGGGTGCGGCGGGAGATATGCTTATGTCGGCATTGACGGAGCTTATTCCGGAGCCGTCTGCGTTTATTGAAAAGTTAAACAACATAGGCATACCGAATGTGAAAATAGAAAGAAATACCGTTTCAAAATGCGGTATCAGCGGTACGGAAATAAACGTGTTCATACACGGGCATGAGGAAGACGAGAATATGCACGAGCATCACCGGCATCACCATCATCATGAACATCATACACACCACCATACCGGCATGAAAGAAGTGCGGGAGATTATCGACAGTCTTGATGTTTCCGATAAGGTTAAAGCGGACGCGTCTGCGGTTTATGATATACTTGCCGCAGCCGAAAGCCACGTTCACGGCAGACCGGTGGAACAGATACATTTTCACGAGATCGGAACAATGGACGCGATTGTCGATATTGTGGGAGTGTGTATGCTGATGGATGAAATCAAACCCGATGTAATCAACACATCACATATTCATGTGGGCAGCGGGCAGGTAAAATGCGCTCACGGACTGCTGCCCGTACCCGCTCCGGCGACCGCGTATATATTGCAGGGGGTTCCGACATACGGCGGCGAGATAAAAGGCGAGCTTTGCACTCCGACAGGCGCGGCGCTGCTGAAATATTTTACCGATAATTTTGTAAAGGTAAACTCAATGACCGTTGAAAAAATAGGCTACGGAACGGGCAAGCGGCGTTTTTATGACGATGACGGGACGGAAATTTTGTCCGCTGTCAGGGCAA
>JAFLUR010000288.1 GCA_022508725.1 Oscillospiraceae bacterium | reverse complement strand
TTAAAAGTGAAAAAACGAGCCGTTCCATAAGACAATACATCATACCGGAGACGTTACCGAGATAGATTGGCGAACCCATGAATACAGCGTCGGCTGAAAGAATTTTGTCAAGAACAGACTGTAAATCGTCTTTCTGCATACAACGTCCCGACTCCGCTCCGGCTCTTTTGCAGGCAAAACAACTTCTGCAGCCGGAAAAAGTAAGCTCGGAAAGCTGAATAAGTTCCGTTTGTGCGCCTGCGTCTGCCGCTCCGCGCAATGCCTGCCGGAGCAACATATCCGTATTCCAACCTTTTCTGGGGCTGCCGTTTACAGCGATCGCTTTCATTATATCACCTCCGGAATCAATGAGCTTCGCCTTCTGTTATCCCGTCAAAGGAATTATAGAAAACAGTATGGTCAATATCAAATCGCTTAAAATGCCACGGATGCGGCTCGACATCATCAGCGGGATATCCGATCGGCAGCAACGCCACAGGTACAAGATAACCGGGAATATCGAACAGCTCCCGCGCCTTTTGATGATTAAATGCACCGACCCATGTCGTGCCAAGTCCAAGCTCCGCAGCTTCAAGCATCATTTGTGTAGTGACAATACTTGCGTCCACATCTCCGCCAATCGTTCCGTTGGTCTTGTTCTTCCAACAAGTGGTTTTATCATAGCATACCATCAAAGCAACAGGCGCGTCAAAATGGCACGAAGTACACTGTTTCAACTTCTCGATGGCGGCTGCATCTTCTATAACCAAAATTCGTTGAGGCTGATAGTTACAAGCCGTCGGTGCAATACGTCCGGCTTCCAAAATTAAATCAAGTTTTTCTTTTTCAACTGACTGTGCTTTGAAATTCCTAACGGAAAATCTTTTATCGGTAGCTAATTCCAAAAAATTCATCTTTGTAAATCCTCCTATGATATTCTTTCAATTTGTGTCCGATAATAAACCCCATAATTTTATAAATGTTCCTTTATACGTCTTGTGATACGACATTCGGAACTGCTCAAAGTTCCCGAAACCCGGTCAGGGACTTTGAGGAAGTTTTATTTCTCAAATGCCTCGGTAAACGGCGTCATACCATCATTCCACGCGAACATCTTGTATTTCGCACTGTCGGACGGTATTTCAATAATCGTTTTTCTTCCGCAGAAGGATACGTCTGTAATTTTCACGTCCGCGAGAGCGTCCTCGTTATATACTCCCTTTATAAATCTTATAAAGTCTGTACCCTGAACAAAATACATCGGATTTTCTGCACCCAGAAGCATTACGCGCCCGGAGAGCTTTATATTTACCGTCGCATTACTGTCGCTGATATTCGCTTTTTTTACAGTCGAAACGTCGTTATACGAAACGGTAAATTCATTATCGCCCACATAACAGTCAAATGTCGCGCGTCCGTTTGCGGCAGTCACCGCTGTGCCCAAAGCCGTCTCAATCTGCGCGCCTTCTATCGGTACGCCGTTCTCATCGTAAACATATACGGTCTGTCTTGTCATAATGCTGTCCGAAGATATTATACGCATATCGTCAAATGTTACTGTTGTTTCTTTATTCTCCGAGACGGAAATAAAGTCAATCCTTGAAATACCTTTCGCGGATGTATAGAGTTTTGACGAATAAGTCTCCCCGGTACTTGTATCGGTAACCGATTGTATATATTCTCCGCCTGTGTACATAATTCTATACAGGTATTCCACACCTGCGGTAAGATCCGAAGCACTTGGCGAAAGAGTGACAACCTCGTTTGAACCATCGCTTATTTTCATCGACATTTCATCACCTGCGGAGAATGTAAGCTTTGTTTCAAACATAAACTCACCGTCTGCCGGCATTGGTGCGTCATCAAAGGTAATATACGCATGTCTGCCGGCGCTGTTATATTTTCCGGTCTGCGCTTTCAGAACACCGTTTTCGATAACAAAGCCGCTGCGTCCGTCGCCGCCTGATCCTCTTGCTCCGACATTAAGCGTTATACCGGTTCCGTCAAGCTTCTGTGACTGAGCTTCTTTACCTTGTACCAGTTTCAGAGAACCGTCAAACGATGCGGAAACATTCTCTGTGCAATCCGTATCTTCCGGTGTTACAGTCTTTTGTGACGAGATATCGCCGATTGAAGCCGTAACGGTTATATTGCCGTTACCCGGTATAAGCTTAATGCCGTTATAATATTCCTCTTTAATCTCCGCGCCGTCGCACATAAACACAACAGGCGCGCCGTAGAGTTCAACACCGTTTGCATCATACACCGAAGCGGTCACATCAACGCTGCCGCCGGTAAGCGGATTCGGCGTATATGTATCATCGCCTCTCAGAACTATCGACGCGGGAACACCGTCCGAGTTTTCCGAAACCGTAACATCACACGTTGCCGATACATTATCTCGGCTTGCGGTAATCTGCGCCGTGCCGTGAGCGATACCCTTTATTATTCCGTTTTCGTCAACCGTCGCAACCGTTTCATCAGAGCTTTCAAGAGTTATGCCGTAGTCAACGGAGTCCGGTGTAACCGAGTATTCCATAAGTGCGTACCCGCCGACTGTCAGCTTAATGTCATGCTCTGCAAAGGTTATTTCCTCCAACTTCACAGGAACTGCTTCAAGCTTTACCGGAACAGTCTCTTTACCGCCGCTCAGCTTTACGTCAACAACCTTTGACTGATAATCAACAGCCGAAATAACTGCTTGATATGATCCCTCGTCAGCATTTATTAAGGCAATTCCGTCGGAATCGGTGATTGCAGTTATTCCGTTCATCGAAATGACCGCTCCGGCTACCGGACAATCATAGCTGTCCGTAACCGCAAATTCAACGCCTGTGCGTTCGGGAATATATACTCTTATGTTATCCATATGCGCAAGAGCACAGGCTCCCATACCGTGATTGCCCCAGCCGCCCCAAAGAGTGCTGTTGTTTACTCCGTTGGGATTCCGTGTGAAATCTATTTTATTTATTCCGTATGTACTTGTACTTATACCGAGGTCTTTTTCGGAAACAACCTCGTTGCCGCGTGTGACTTTGAGCGTCAGTCTTTTCTCTTCGTCATAGTGATATGTATATGTATACCATGTGTCTGTTTCCATGCCGGCTGTCATTTCAACGGCATCAATG
>JAFLUR010000287.1 GCA_022508725.1 Oscillospiraceae bacterium | reverse complement strand
ATGAAGGTCCTTTCCCGCGCTGTCCTTTTTGACATTTTTGCCCATTTTCACTATCTCGCCCGTACCCTCGTGACCGAGCACGACCGGGATAAGACCGAACGGATCTCTCTTGAATTCATGAGCATCGGTGCCGCAGATACCGCAGCCCTCGACCTTTACAAGAATATCACCGTCGCCCAATTCGGGAATCGGAAATTCTTTTATGTCATAATGCTCAAGGCTTGTGAGCATTGCGACTCTTGCGGTTTTCGGAATTCCGCCCTGCGCGGACCCTGCGGCGGGAGAGGCGGGAGAAGAAAAATTCTGCGCATTCATTTCGGCTATTACCGACTTAACCAATGCCTGTATATCTATTTCATTAAGTGCCAAAGCAAACTACATCCTTTCTGTTCAATAATGTATTAAAAACACCGTTATACTATACTCAGCGAATCAACGAGAACGCATCTTCTCTGACGTGTAAATGTCCTTGCGGATGTAAGTCCCTCGCCGGTGGGTCCCGCTATCGTAAAGGTCGTATGACCCTCGCTGTTAAAGCCGATACCCGCATAGCTCGGCGCATTTTTAACAAATATCGTCGTGCATATCGCCTTCGCGTATTTTGTCATGTGATCCACATTCTTTGAATGGAGATGAGCGGAATGACGGTTTCCGTGTTCAGCCTTGACCGCCATTTCAACACAATCGTCGAATGTTTCGCATCTTACTATCGGAAGAATGGGCATCATAAGCTCCGTCTGAACAAACGGATGCGAAAATTCGGTTTCGCATATGATACATCTTATATCATCTTTAGCCTCAATACCTATAGCGGCGAGAATTTTCTTTGCATCGCGTCCCACCCAATCCTTGTTGATAACCTTTTTCGGCTTATCGCCCGGATTTTTAGGCGGAACATCGACCAATACCGTTTGAACGAGCTTATCGATCATTTCGCCTTTAAGCAGATACGAGCCGTTCTTTACCATATAATGAATAAGCTCATCGGCAACGTTTCTCATTACGAATACTTCTTTTTCCGCAATACACGGCAGGTTGTTGTCGAACGTGCAGCCGTCGATAATATCCTTGCCCGCCTTTGCTATGTCTGCCGTATCGTCAACAACGACCGGCGGATTTCCCGCGCCCGCGCCGATAGCCTTTTTACCGGATGAGAGAAGCATTTTGACAACGCCGGGTCCGCCCGTTGCGACAAGCATTTTAACAAGCGGCGATCCCACCATTTTATTTGATGTTTCCATAGTCGGATTTGCGACCGTGCACACGATATTTTCGGGGCCTCCCGCGGCGAGTACCGCGCGGTTTACAAGGTCAACGGCATATCTTGAAATAACCTTTGCGTGCGGGTGCGGATTAAATACCACGCCGTTTCCCGCGGCAAGCATTCCGATACTGTTGCATATGATCGTTTCGCTCGGGTTTGTGCTCGGTGTGATGGCGCCGATGATCCCGTGAGGCGCCTGTTCGATAAGGGTAAGTCCCCTGTCACCCGAAAGCGCCCTTGTTTCAAGATCCTCCGTACCCGGGGTCTTGTCTGCCACAAGATGATGCTTTAACATTTTATGGTACGCATTACCCATTTTTGTATCCTCAACGCCGAGTCTGCCCAAAATTTCAGCCTCCGCGTGAGTCAGTTTCCTTATTTCGGAGATAATATTTTCTCTCTGCTCTTTATTGTAATTTCTGAACATTGCATAAGCCTTGCTTACAGCCTCCAGAGCCTCTTCCATCGTGTCGAAAACTCCGAGCTGTCTTCTGCCGGACTCAACCGCGGCTGCCGGCGCGGAAGTAACTTCCGGAGCGGCTCCGCCCAGACCGTTCAGAACATTGCGAACAAGCTCGCTTATCTGTTTTTCATCTATCATTATATGTAATCCTCCTTAATCTTCGAGAATTTCAAAATTATTCCGTCAAAAATTTCATACACTCGGCTCCGAACACGGCAAATCCCGTATCCTCCTCGGCAGTGCCGCCGCTTACTCCGAGTCCGCCGACGATCCTGTCACCGATTTTCAGCGGAGCGCCGCCTCCCAAAAGGCAGAGTCCGTTTGCCGAGGTAACGTCCAGACCGTCAAGCGCGCCGCCTCTTGAAAGCTCAAGAGCCGTATGAGTGAACATTTTGAGTGCCACCGATGTATATGCCTTATCCCGGGCTATTTGAACGCTTGCTATGTATGCGTCATCGGTTGCGTGAAGCAGGATAAGATTTGCCCCGGCGTCAACTATCGCGACAACTACCCTAACCCCGTCGGATGCTGCCTTGCGTTCGATAACCTCGGATAATTTCTTTGCCAAAGACAAAGTGAGTGCCGTTTCCGCCATATTCTTCACTTCTCCCTCCGCAGACGGTGATAAATCACGTTTTCCGGTATTGTTCCGGACTCCGGCGTCCTTTTCGTTATCAAGCGTCTCCTGATAATCCGCAAAAGCTTCGATAAGATCGCACAGACGGTTCATATAGGAAAGAACCGCAGGACCGAGCCTGTTATACTGCCCCGCCTTCACCGCCGCGCGCTCAAGCCTTTTTGCGATTGCCGCCGCAAGGCAAAGCATAGACGCCGCGCGTGATTTTTCCGTTTCCGGACCGCCGGTGCCGGCGGTTTTCTCACCGAGCCGGTCTATCATACCCTCTACTGTTTTGACACATTCATCCGTGACGGTTTTTTGTCCTCCCGAAAACTCGCGCTTTATTTCTTTCATACGCTTTATGACGGCGTTTATATACTTTTTAAGCTCCGCATCGGAAACATCGGCGTTTGCCGCCGCAAGAGCCGCCGTAAATTCATCCGTGCATCCGAGAAGCTCCACGACCGCATCGGATTTGGATATACGGAAATTCGATAAGGTCTTCGTATATCCCCTGTCACCGTTTCCTGTATATATTTTATCCATAATAAATCACATCTTTGACAATCGCAATTATTTGTTGTAGTTTTCGAGAATACGTTTTGTTACCTCCGCGACGATCTTTTCTATATCGGCGTCGGCCGGCTTTGATGAGCAGCTCTTTTCAACGCCGAAGGTTTCCTCCGCCTGTGTCGGGGTCATATTCTCCGCTCCGTCCGCATAGCAGCTCGGACACAATTTTTCCATCGGGTGCTTGCCCGGAACGCCGAAT
>JAFLUR010000286.1 GCA_022508725.1 Oscillospiraceae bacterium | reverse complement strand
AACGAAAAGCCATTGCATTGCAGTGGCTTTTTTTCGTCGGAAAACGGAGCTTTAAGGGACAGACAAAATGTGTTTTGCGAAATTACGGAGTGATCCTTGCTATATGCCGCAGGCAGCAGAGTCTTGCGAAAGAGCCGTTTATATAGACAGCACAAATATTTTCGGCGAGGACGAAAATCATAATTCAAAAAAGCGGAAGACAAACTCTTCCGCTTTTATACAAGAAAGGAGGGGACGAAAAAAATTTTCGTCCACAAGTATTATGAAAAAACTTTTGTCAAGACCTTATCTTTTTCCTTTTATAACCGACTGCGGTTCTACAGCGAATATTGATTTATAAAAGGAGGGTCATACGGGCAAAGGCACAATTATGCCCGTATGACATTTATGAAAAAAAATCTACATATATAGCATGGTTAATTACAATCAAGTAACAATAATTTGTACATCATGTTTATTTGTTATATATATTATATAACATTTTTATCCTGTTGTCAAGAGTTTTTGTGCAAATTATTAAATAAATTTACAGCAATGTTACCGAATTGTTACCGAACGGTGTCTTATGCCGTTTCTGCCGCACAAAATATTCATATTTGATTATTTTTTATGCCACTCATTTGTATAATGATCATTTACGGCCTCCATTATTTCAAAATATGCCCAATGATTCTTTTTCACATCATCGAACGGATTATTCACGAAAAGCTCTTTCATTTTTGTTTCGTTTGCCGTTCTTCCGATAGCGCGGTTAAGTATAGCCACCGCCTCGGCGCGTGTTATGTAATTATCCGGGCGGAAAGTTCCGTCCTCATAGCCGTTTATGTATTTTGCCTTTACAAGAGCATCAACATATCCCTTTGACCAGTGCTCGTTCATATCGCTCATCTTGCTTTTTGATGTGGATTTTGAGTTTGAAGCTATGGCAAACGCATTGCATATTGCAACGGTAAATTCGGCGCGGGTTATATTATTGTCCGGTCTGAAGCTGCCGTCCTCGTAGCCGGAGAATACCTTTGCCTGCTCAACCGACAAAACAACATCGTAATACCATGATTTGCGGCTTACATCAAAAAATCCCACATCGGCGTCATCGTCGATCTCATAATCAAGCGCGGATGTAAGCATTGCAGCCGCTTCCGCACGGGTTATGTTATTATCCGGTTTGAATGTATCATCGCTGTATCCGTTAAGATATGCTTTATGGAGTTCTCCGCGCTGTTTTGATGTTTCCTCCTGAGAGAGCCGTGTTACGCTTATTGTTATGCTTTTTGACGATTCTATGCTGTCCATTCTCGCCGTTGCGGTGACTTTTACGCTGTATTTTCCGGGATCGTCCACATTAAACCTTATTCTTCCGTCGCTTATCGAGGCGATCTCATCTTTATCGGTATCTATGGTATAACGGTAGCTTACCGAGGCGTGTTTGTTGTGTATTTTACAGTCATCGTCAACCTTAAGTATCGCTCCGTCGGCGTCAAGGGCATAGCTTGCGCTCTTTTTGTCATACGGAAGAATAATTTTATCCATACTGAATACGGGCGCGGACAGCTTGCATTTACATTCATTAAATACATATTCGTTTGAGGCGATATACTCCCTTTCCTCGGCAAGAGTTATTTCCGTAACGCTTCTGCTTCCGTCCTTAACGCTGTAATCCTTGCTTACGCCGCCTCCGTCCTTGAATGACGCCTTGTAATTGCCGTAGGTAGCCACCTTTACCGCAAAGCTCTTTGTGTCCTTGTTCAATCCGCTTACCGTTTCCGAGCTTGACGTCTTTGATGTGCCGGAGGTTTTCTGAACGGTTATTGACGAATTGTCACCGGTGAAGCTGTTTGAAAGCTTTCCCTGAATAACATATGCCGGTTCATAGGTTTCATATTTTTCGGTCATATATTTTGCGTCGAGAGGATAGCTCTTGTTGTTTTCGGTGTGACCCGAAAGATCGTCCACGTTATCCGCGATAAACAGATTGTTCGCCTTTATGAGCGCGCCGTCCTCCGCCGACATATTGTATTTTCCGTCAAGCAGATATACCGTCCCGCCGGTTATACAGTTTCCCTTATCATAGCTGTCAAGGGTAAAGGTTCCGTTTCCCTTGACTGTGATCACGGAATTTTTGCCGCCCGATATACATGAGCCGTCGTCTGTGCTTTTGAGGATTACCGATGATGTGCGTGTAATCGTGACCTTTGAATTGTCACCTATGACAATCGGCGACTTTCTTAATGTGGTATCCTTGCTCATATCCAACGTAAAGCCGTTTGTGAATATTATATTCACATCGTCGAGATCGGGCGCTACCGTTATGTTATATCTTGTCGAGCTGTTTTTTGTCGTATACACGCCGTTGGATTTTATATAAAGATCCTCCTTGCTCAAATCGTGAACAGCCGTTTGCTTTACCGCGTTTATAACAAAATCCTTTTCCGTTTCGAGAGTTCCGCATTCGGCTCTTACCCGTATCGTTACGGGATATGTTCCGCTGACTTTAATGTTTGCCGTCAGTTTTTTTCCGTCAAGCTCAACGATGTTGTAGGGATCGTTTATGATTTCATAGCTGTATTTTATACTTGTGCCCTTGTGCACGCTGCAGGTGCCGTTTGTGACCTTTTTTGTACTTGCCGAAAGCGAAACCGACTTGCTTGTCTGCGATTCGGTAAGTATTATGTCTCCCGTG
This sequence comes from Oscillospiraceae bacterium, assembly GCA_022508725.1. GTDB lineage: Bacteria > Bacillota > Clostridia > UBA1381 > UBA1381 > JAFLUR01. The sequence goes on along the minus strand of JAFLUR010000286.1, from coordinate 446 downwards.
TTGAGGGTAAGCTCTTCAAGGTAACAGTTATCGCTCGGATTGAGAATAAAGTGATTTATTCCGGATGAAATTTCAAACTTTTCCGAGGTCTTTTTCGAAGAGGAATTTTTATTTGACGAGTATGTAATATTCTTGATGACTCCGCCGGTACCGGTTTTTAGCGAATATGTTCCGGTTTGTTCGAGAATTCTGAAAAATCCGGAATAATTCTCGGGCAAAGCCACCGTTTCGGAATAGCTGCCGCGGGATATGACAACCTCCTGCTTTCCGTCAAATTCGTCCTTCTTTTCCTTATATTCGTAATACGCGCATATCATCGGAGCGGTGCCGTAGATTTCGCTTTCCTCCACGGCGCAGGCGCCTTTTTCCACATATCCGCACACATCCGCGCTTGCGTCTATTTCGACCCGGCTGTCGGTGCTGTATCGTCCGCCGCCGACAGCGCG
>JAFLUR010000285.1 GCA_022508725.1 Oscillospiraceae bacterium | reverse complement strand
ATCTTTCCGGGCAAATTCCGGTGTAATTGACCAAACTGCTCGAGCGCTGTTTATAATAGCTCCGTGATTTTTCAATAATGTTCTTGCCCAAGCTAACCTGTAATGTATTTCTGTCAAATTGGAATCTGTATGTGGTATTTCCAGAATGTCCTCGGGTAAATCCATTAGCATCAAAACTTTCTCATCGATTTCACTATTTTTTCCTGAACCACCCAATTCTTTAAGAGCAACAAAAGTAAACTCTGCAAGAGTCGCATATTTGGGGAATTTTTTCATAATTTCATTCTTTTCCGTAATTTCGTTCTTTTTCATATCATTTCTACCTCATTATAATTTAATTGATTCCGTACAATTGCCGACTTGATAATATTTGTCTATAATCCATCCTCGCGGCATTTCTCCGCTTTTTGCGATATTCCCTCGATCAGTCGGATATATTCATCGTATGAAAGCAATCGATTAAGAACATCCAACAGCATATTGGAGCTTATTCTTAAAGGGATATTAAGTTCATCGGCAAGCCTGCGGCGCAAGGCTGCGCTGTCCGGTCCTCCCGAAAGACCCGATGCATATAAATCCGCCTTTGAAATCGCTCTTCCTCTCGGGCAGATCTTTTTATTTCCGTCAATCTCACAGCCCGCCGTTTTCAGTGCTTCTATTATAATATCGTCACTTATCCCTTCAACCCCCAGCAATCCCTCTTTACCGGGTCTTATCTTACGCTTTTCCTTGCCCTTGACGCTCGGAATATACGCATTTTTTACCCGGTCCGCCGGAACGTGATTTTTAATAAAGTTTCTTATCTTAAATCCCGCCGCGTCCGAATCGGTAAGTATGACTATTCCCGTCTCAGACGCAACAGCCTGTATGGTTTTGATAAGCGGTTTATTTGAAAATACCGAAAATCCGCCGCATTCGATGATAATTCCGTCGATAAATCGGGCAAGCTTTATTTTATCGTATGTACCCTCAACTATTATTGTTTCTTTTATTTTATACATAGCTCCTCCGTATTTCCGGATATATCCAAAAAGCGATATTCACCTTATATTACAAAAGAGATACCGGCATGGTATCCCTTTTGTATAATATCTGCAATATCAATCGTTCATATAGTCATCGCTGTTTATAGACTCGCTGTCTACGGTTGAATATCCGTTATTGATGTCCATAACAAGATTATCGTTTGAGAAAGTCGCTCCGATAAGCTCGGAAACATCCTCACTGCTGCGGGAATCAACAATAACCGCGGGTCTCGGACTGTTTTCATCAACCTCTTTACCGTCGATAACAAGACTTATATCCTTATACATCGGCATACCCGTTCCCGCCGGAATAAGCTTACCGAGAATAACATTTTCTTTAAGACCGAGCAGCGGATCAATTTTACCCTTAATAGCCGCATCCGTAAGAACCTTTGTCGTTTCCTGGAACGATGCCGCCGAAAGGAATGAATCGGTGGCAAGCGATGCCTTTGTAATACCCAAAAGAACCGGCGATTCGGTGGCATATGCCGCATTCTCGAGTACCTCAATATTATCGCTGTAGTCTATGTTCTTCTTTTCAAGTCTGCTTACCACTTCATCCGTAAGAGCCGTGCCTTTCGGGAACGCGACCTCAAACATTCTGTGTCTGAACTCATGTTCCTTTCTTACCGTGCGTTCCTCTTCCGGCAATTCGTTAAGCTTCATCTCGACAAGCTCATCCATTCTGTTATCCGGCACATACTCGCCCTTTTCATAAAGGATTTCGCTTGTTTCACCGTTGACGATCTCTTCCTTTGCAACGATCATCTCATTCTTAAGTCTGCCGCGCGTCATCGCAATATCAAGACGCTTATTTGCCTCGCTCAGCTCAAACATATCAATAATCGAGCCTATCAGCAAATCGGTGTCACCGGCATCCTCCACTCTTACCTTACGGAGCATCTGCCTTGTAATTACCTCAACGTGCTTATCATTTATATCAACACCCTGCATGCGGTAAACACGCTGAACCTCTCTTGTTATATACACCTGAACCTCATGAGGTCCGTTTATTGCAAGAATATCATTCGGATTTACCGAACCGGCTGTGATCTCTCCGCCCTTTTCGATAACATCGCCGTCATGGACTTTGATGGTCGAGCCGTAAGGTATAACATAAGTCCTGCTGTCACCGATCGAGTCATCCGTAACCGTGACCTCTCTTTTTCTCTTTGATTCCGTAACCGTGACCTTACCCGCTATTTCGGAAATTATCGCAAGACCCTTTGGACGCCTTGCCTCAAAAAGCTCCTCTATACGCGGAAGACCCTGCGTAATATCGCTTCCCGACGCAACACCGCCGGCATGGAATGTACGCATTGTAAGCTGTGTACCCGGCTCACCGATCGACTGCGCAGCTATAATACCGACAGATTCGCCGACATTAACAAGATCGCCCGTTGCAAGATTCGTGCCGTAGCAGGTCGCGCACACACCGATCTTGCTGTCACAGGTAAGCACGCTTCTTATATATACTTTCGTTATACCCGCATCTTTTATCAGCTTGATATCATCATCATTAAGCAGATGATATTCCCTGCTTTCTTCATTATTGAATTTGTGTATGAGAATCTCCCCTGTTTCGGGATGTACAATATCCTCCATTATCGCTCTTCCGAGAATACGATCCTCAAGAGGCTCTATAACTTCTTTTCCGTCCATTATCGCGCTTACCCATTCACCGCGCGTGGTTCCGCAGTCAAGCTCCCGGACAATAACATCCTGCGATACATCGACAAGACGTCTTGTAAGATAACCCGAATCGGCTGTACGAAGCGCCGTATCGGTAAGACCCTTTCTTGCTCCGTGAGACGAAATAAAATACTCAAGTACATTAAGACCCTCACGGAAATTCGCACGGATGGGAATTTCGATCGTACGTCCCGATGTATCCGCCATAAGACCTCGCATAGCCGCAAGCTGACGAATTTGGTTGGTCGAACCGCGGGCTCCCGAATCGGCCATCATATATATCGGATTGAAATTATCGAGGTTATCCATCATCGCCTTTGTAACCTGTACGCTGGTTTCCTCCCATGTCTTTATGACCTGCTGATAACGCTCTTCATCCGTAAGAAAACCTCGTCTGTATTGTCTGACTATTC
>JAFLUR010000284.1 GCA_022508725.1 Oscillospiraceae bacterium | reverse complement strand
GAAAAGACTCAATCCGCGAAAACGGTTGAGTCTTTTCTGCTTTCGTAATATTGATATAAATATATAAGTTTTATTTATATTAATATTGATTTATAAAAAATTATATGGTAAAATATATGTATAAAGTATCAAGACGTATAATAAGTATAAAAATCAAAAAAGAGAGACTGTGTCAGAGCCTGTCCGGTATCCTCCGATTACCGTCTTTTCCCGTCGGCTTTGCACAAAATTCTTGAAATACACAAAGTATTCCCGCGAATTTTGTGCTTTGCCGGCAGAAAACTCAAAAATCCGGCAATCGAATGAATACTGAACAGGCTCTTAAAAATCATTTCAAAAAAGAAACAGGAGGTATTCCGGTATGAAAAAATTTATTTCTGTATTTACCGCGATAACCGTTATATGCGGTCTGATGACGCATTTTACGGTATCGGCGGAACCGGCGAATACGAATGATATGTATGCGCTCTACACCTTTAACGAGACGATGACGGGCATAAACAGAACCGTTGCCGCCGACAGAAGCGGAAACGGTCACGATGCGCAGCTTTTCGGCTCGGTAAAATATGAAGCTGATACCGAACGGCAAAGCAAGGTGCTTTATACAAGCGGCATAAACGGATCGTACATGGAATTTCCGCTGCCGACAGACGAAAACGGAAAGGTGCTTGAAAGCTTTACCGTTTCAATGGATATAAAAAATCTCACTACCGGAAATTATTTCAATTTCTATGTGGGTGACGGCTCGTCAAACGGCACGGGAAAGAATTATTTCGGATATAAAATGGCGGCGGATATTCTTTTGTCCGCGATGACGGGCACCGAAAAAAAGATAACGCTTACGGGCAAGGGTGTTCAGGGAGAATGGACGCATGTCGATTTTGTGATTGATGACGGCACCGGTACGATGTATGTAGACGGCAGCAGCGCGGGTTCGCTTTTGGGATATACCATGGACGAGATAAACGCGGCTGTCGGCAGACTGAGCTTCAGCGCATGGGCGGCGGACTCATACGCGAAATGCTTTTATGATAATGTCGCAATTTACAATAAGGCTTTCACAGCCGATGAAATCGCCGCGCTTCCCCAAATTGACGATCCCGATGATAATTATGATGAGGAGGACAGCGGCGGGGCATATAAAATCACCTCGGAAAAGGACGTTGATATCGGGGACGGAATGATCGGTTTGTTCTTTGAGGACATAAATTATGCTGCGGACGGCGGTCTGTATGCGGAAATGATCGAAAATCGCTCATTTGAGGCTCTCAAATACGCGGGCGGCACGAAAACGACATATGACGGAACATATTCATGGAGCGTGTATCCGCCGTCGGGCAGCGGCGCAAGCCTTACAACATCGTCAAGCGGCGGCATTGATGCGGAAAACAACCGGAATTATGCCGTATTTACCGCTTCGGAAAATCAGAACGGCTTGAAAAACAATGCCTATGACGGCGTGCTCACGGAAAAAGGCAAAAAATACAATGTTTCGCTTTACGCAAAGGCTTCCGATTACAACGGCGGCATATCGGTAAGCGTGTATAAGGACGGCAAATCCGTGGCTCATGCGAAAATCACGGACAGCGTAACCGATGAGTGGAAAAAATATGAGGTCGTTATGACAGCCGATAAAACGGCGCGCTGCGCGGATATTGTTGTTGAGCTTGATACGGCGGGAACGGTATCGCTTGATATGATCTCATGCTTTCCGGAGGACAGCGTTGAGGGACTTTTCAGAAGGGATCTGGCGGAAAAATTAAAGGACATAAATCCCGGATTTTTACGTTTTCCGGGCGGCTGTATAATCGAGGGCTACAATCTCGCCAACCGTTATGACTGGAAAGATACCTTAGGCGACATTGCCCACAGGAAACAGAACTGGAGCCGTTGGGCAGCGCATACAAACGACGGACTTGACGGGGGATACAAGCATTACAATCAAACATACGGATTGGGATTTTATGAGTATTTCCTGCTTTGCGAATATCTTGAGTGCAAGCCTGTTCCGGTGGTAAATGCGGGTATGGCGTGTCAGTATCAGTCGGGTGAGGTTACGCCGGTTGACAGTGAAGATTTCAAACAATATATACAGGACGCGCTTGATTTAATAGAATTTGCAAACGGCGACGCTTCAACGGCCTACGGCGCGATACGCGCGGAGATGGGACATCCCGAGCCGTTTGATCTTGAAATTATCGGCATAGGCAACGAGCAGTGGCAGACGAACGACAATGATTGGTTCACGCGATATGAGCGTTTTGAGGCGGCGATACATGAGAAGTACCCCGATATGAAGCTTGTCGCGACCTCGGGACCCGGTGTGCAGGATAACAATTATTATACGGCATGGAGCCGGATCAGAGAGAAAGCTGCGGAAAACGAGAGCTTCGCCTATGTGGTTGACGAGCATTATTACAGAACGCCGGATTGGTTCTACAGCAATATCAATTTTTACGACAGCTATCCGCGCGATGTAAAGGTTTTCGCGGGCGAATACGCGTCAAGGCGGCGCAATTGGGTAAACGATCCTGCGGCGAATACATGGGAAACGGCGCTTTCGGAGGCGGCATACCTGACAATGGTCGAAAGAAATGCCGATGTGGTATACATGGCGTCTTATGCGCCGCTGTTTGCGCGTATAAATTACACTCAGTGGTCGCCGGATATGATATGGTTCGATGATGCAAACAGCTACGGAACACCCTCATATTATGTGCAAAAGCTGTATTCAAACAACATGGGCGACTACACGCTGAAATCCACTCTTGCCGCTTACGGCACCGAAACGGGCGTGTATTCGGTCGCGTCGTATGATGAGGAAAGCGGAGATATAATACTTAAGATCGCAAACTCAAACGGCAGCGAAAAAACAATCCCGGTCGAAATTGAAGGGTTTGAATTAAACGGTACGGCGGAGGTAAATTGCATCAAAGCGGAGCCGCAGGAGTGGAATACGATCGCCGCTCCCCAAAAGGTATCGCCGAAAACGTCTGTTATAACGGATTTCGTGAGTAATTGCGATTATACCGTACCCGCATATTCTTTCACGGTTTTGCGTATTGGAACGACAGAAAAAAAATCGGAACCGCATACATACGAACCGCAGCCTTTAACGCCGCCCGAGCCCGTGACGGACAAATATCAGGTTATGG
>JAFLUR010000283.1 GCA_022508725.1 Oscillospiraceae bacterium | reverse complement strand
ATTTCACAGCTTGAGCAAGCAGAAAAATTCAAGAGTTAGTTGGAGCATCAATAAAAATCGGTGATGAATAACCGAAAGATTTTAAGGGATTTATACGGGGAGGAACGGATTTTATGAAAAGAATCGGTATATTAACGAGCGGAGGCGACTGTCAGGGACTGAATGCCGCAATAAGAGGCATTTCAAAGGCTTTTTACCGTGAATTTGACGATGCGGAGATATACGGTATACTTGACGGATATTACGGATTGATTTACGGAAAGTACAAAAAGATGAACCCGCATGATTTTTCGGGAATACTCACGCTCGGAGGAACAATTCTCGGAACAAGCAGACAGCCGTTCAAGCTTATGCGTGTTATCGATGAAACGGGTATCGATAAGGTTAGTGAAATGAAAAAACATTATGCCGAAATGGGACTTGACTGCCTTGTGGTGCTTGGGGGAAACGGAACTCACAAAACCGCAAATATGCTCGGCAAGGAGGGACTTAATGTGATATCTCTCCCGAAAACGATAGATAACGATATATGGGGGACCGATGTGTCGTTCGGATTTCAAAGCGCCTGTGATATAGCGACCGACGTTATAGATCGTATCCATACAACGGCAACGTCGCATGGAAGAATTTTTATTGTGGAGGTCATGGGGCATAAGGTGGGCTGGCTCAATCTTTATGCCGGAATAGCCGGCGGGGCGGATGTTATACTCATTCCGGAAATTCCTTACAATATAGATAAAGTGGCGGCGACTATGCTTGAAAGAAATAAAAAAGGAAAAAGATTTTCTATAATAGCAGTTGCGGAGGGTGCGCTTTCGGCGGAGGAGGCGCTTATGAAAAAGAAAGAGATCAAGGCTAATCGCAGAGGTTATCCGTCTGTTTCGTATAAAATAGCGGACGAGCTTTCCGAGAAAACGCATTGTGAGGTAAGAGTGACCGTGCCGGGGCATTTCCAGAGGGGAGGCGCGCCATGCGCTTATGACAGAGTATTGTGCACAAGACTCGGAGCCGCGGCGGTTGAGCTTATAAAGAATGAAAAATACGGATATATGGTGGGTATAAGAAACGGTGAACCGGTTCCGGTACCGCTGTCTGAGGTTGCGGGCAGACTTAAAAGCGTTCCGCTCGATTCGGAGATAATAAAGAACGCGAGAAAAATCGGAATATCGTTCGGAGATTGATCTTACGCCGGGCATTTCACAAAAATTTAACAATTTATATTATTGACAAAATATATATTTGTGGTATAATAAAAAATGATAATTATTACCGGTTTATATAAAAAATATTCGCCGGTTTTTATGGTATTTGCAAAAATGCCGGAAAATCAATATAAATTAAAATTTTACGGAGGAATGAATTATGGCAAAATATGTATGTCCTGTATGCGGTTATGTCCACGAGGGGGATTCGGCACCCGAAAAATGCCCACAGTGTGGTGTTCCGGGCAGCAGATTTGAGAAAAAGGATGAGAGCGCGGGGCTTAATTTTGCGTGTGAGCACGTTATCGGAGTAGGCGCAAAGGATCAGATCGAGGCTGATGTTTATGCCGGACTTAAGGCTAATTTTGAGGGAGAATGCACCGAAGTGGGTATGTATATCGCAATGAGTCGTCAGGCTATACGCGAGGGCTATCCCGAGGTAGGCGAATTTTATATGAGAGCGGCTCTCGAAGAGGCTGAACACGCAGCTAAATTTGCTGAGCTTCTCGGCGAAGTGGTAACGCCGTCAACAAAGAAGAATCTTCAGCTCAGAGCGGAGGCTGAATGCGGCGCTACCTCAGGTAAGCTTGAGCTTGCAAAAAGAGCAAAAGAGCTTGGCTACGATGCTATTCATGACACGGTTCACGAAATGGCTAAAGACGAGGCAAGACACGGAAAAGGATTTGAAGGTCTTTTAAAGAGATATTTTGGTTAATCGAAAAACGGCTTAATAAAGCGATTTGTGAGGACAGACAATTTTGTCTGTCCTCTTTTTTATTTACCCTTTTTTAAGTGTTTTTTCATTTAAAAGTGGGAATAAAGTGGGAATCTAACTCCGTAATATTCATGCTTTTTTTCGTAAAATGGGAATGGAAAATATCGTCTTATTTCCTTATTTAAGGAGGATGAACTATGAATAGTAAGAAAGATACTGGCGTATTCCAGTTAGAGAATGGATGTTGGGGATATAGGTATAGAGTAAATATAAATGATACCTTTAAAGAAAGCCGCAGAATTACGGATGATTTCGGGAAGCCGTTCAAAACAAAGGCTTCCGCAATCAAGGCAAGAGAACAGGCTATAATGAATGAAAGAATCAATGCCGCCGTTTCGCCGCAAAGTAAACTTATCCGTAAAACAGTAGAACAAGTCTATGACGAATACAAAGAGTTCGGCAGAGCGGGAAAAGCGTATGCTACCATAAAGAAACAGGATTCATTAACTAAAATCGAATATTTGTAATTATATATGGAGAGTTGAAACATACTCTCCTTTTTTCATATCCAAATTTATGAAAGGAGGTTCACAATGGCAGTATTCAGAATTGAAAAGAACAAAAATTACACGGTGATATCAAACCATCATTTGAGGAATAAGGAATTATCACTCAGGTCAAAGGGGCTGCTTTCTCTGATGTTGAGCTTGCCGGAAGAATGGGACTATACTCTTAAAGGCTTATCAATCATCTGTATATTTTTTCTTTCATCGTTTTGCAGCTTAGAGGTGTTCGACCTTTTAAATCCGATAAGTACGATATTACGGGACACCCGAAGTATAAATATCTATCCGACGCAGACCCGAAAAATGCTTTTGATATTGAAAAATATCTTAAATGCAGATCAAAAGTCAAAAAGAATGATGAGTATGAGGTTTTTGAGGTCAATGTCGGATAATCGTATGGTTTTTATGCTATTGGATAAAATACAGCTATATATTTTAGCTAAAATTATTGACAAATCAGCTAAAACAGAATATAATAAATATAGCTGATATATTAGGAGGTGCATAGCATGACAATGGTTACCGCTACGGATGTTCAGAACAATTTCGGAAAGTATCTGAATCTTGTGCAACAAGGCGAAGAAGTGATAATTTTGCGTAACGGCAAGGAAACGGCACGGCTCATTTCTCACGAGAAAAGTGTTTCCTTTTTGACGGATTCGCTTATCGGTGTTTT
>JAFLUR010000282.1 GCA_022508725.1 Oscillospiraceae bacterium | reverse complement strand
ACACGAAAAGACTTCCTGCTTGCTCTTTTGGCATTTTTCGCAATGATCGGCTTCACTGCGCCGTCAATATGAATTTTTTTCACAAAGCACATCCATGTGTTTTCGTTGTTTTCGCCGTTTTTCCATATTTGTTTTGTATTTGTATGCATATCAAATCTCCTCCGCAAATTTCTTATTCTTTTATCCGGACGTCGATTTCATCGTTATCCGGCGCTTCAAAAATCGCGTTGAATTTTGCTGCAAGATTATCATCAACGAAATATGCGTCGATCTCGCCTGTCGATACCGCTTTGTTTCTTTTATCCAACCGAAGCTTCCAAGTTTCATCGCATATATCGATGTACCGTAATTCACATTCGATATTCCGGGTTTTATAAAACTCCCTCGCGTATATTCTCTCGCTTTTTGTCCATAATCCCCAATCCAATATCACATTTATCCCGGCTGCGATAATTTCCAATGATTTGTTAAACAGATATTTTTCCGTTCTTTCCACATATTCATCGTGTTTATCTCCGACATGCATACCGAACAGCGCAAGCATTATCTCATCCACGGACAGCAGCACCGTATTCTTTTCAACGAGCCGCTTTGCGTATGTGCTTTTTCCGCTGCAAATTTTGCCGCATATTAAAATAACCTTTGCCATACCGTACCTTCTTTCCCGTTTGCTACTGCCGAATATATTCATATGATAATTATACCGGATTCCGGTATACGGCGCAAGGAAAATATTACGATTTTTCTCACCTTGGAAAAGTACGTTTTTTTGCAATGCATATGTGTTGAATAATATTGCTCCACCACCCGGCTCTTGAATTTTCCGCTTGCCCGGACCGGGAAATTCCGATTTCTGCGGTTTTCTCATCTCGGAAGCAATCCGATATCATTTGCTGTGCAAGCCGGTGATTTTTGACCGAATATTTTTCGGTATATTCGGAACATTTACGGTGACCGTCTTTTTTGCGGTATTGTGTGCACGTCAGTCCCCCCGACAGACTTATTATACCGGATTTTATTTGTTTATGCAATACCGTATAATGACGTCCTTATTAAGCCTCTCTCGATAAGCGGACGGATTATACACGGGAAGATAATTTTTACTGTAAAAATAAGAAAAAATATTGAAAAATAAGATATGGTGTGTTATAATTCAATTATAAGGTTCCGGCGCTTATTTTTTTGATATTACCGGGAGAATAAGCTGCGGATAAAAATTTAAACGGCAAGAAATCAGGTGAATGTCAAATTAAAGATGGGAGGTATACGGCAAGATACGCGGATAAATTCGTGAAAAGAAAGTTAAAAATCGGTATCGGTTTAAAATAAAATCGTATAACAGAGCGGTTTTTAAATAAATACCGGAAACATATTAAATATGATTTGATTTCTTTTCAATATTTTTAATGTAAAAAGGAGCTTTGATTATGGCAAATGCACAAATATTAAAGGAAAAATTAAGCAACGGAGGGTATGCCGAACGTTTGAAATATATGTATGCGGATTCGGACGGTAAAAGGTACGCACAGAGATACATAGACGTTATTGACGGATTTATCGAAACATTCGGAGAAGGTGATGATATAAGATTATTCTCGGCTCCCGGACGCACGGAGATAGGCGGAAATCATACCGACCATCAGCACGGATGCGTACTTGCGGCAAGTGTCAATCTTGATGTTATAGCTGCGGTATCCCGGAATGACAGCGGAAAAATACGCATAAAATCGGAAGGCTATGATATGGATGTTATAGATCTTTCGGATTTGTCCGTAAAAAAAGAACGTTTTAATTGTGCATCCGAGCTTATCAGAGGAATTGCGGCCAAGTTTACCGAGATGGGATATGAAATAACCGGTTTTGACGCGTATACAACCTCAAATGTTCTTAAAGGCTCGGGATTATCTTCATCCGCCGCCTTTGAGGTTATTGTCGGAACTATCATAAACACTTTATTTGCGTCGTCCGAAATATCCGCTGTTGAAATAGCGCAGATAGGGCAATATGCGGAAAATGAGTATTTCGGAAAACCGTGCGGTCTTATGGACCAGACAGCGTCGTCGGTAGGCGGAATTGTGGCTATTGATTTCAATGATACAAAAAATCCCAAGGTAGAGAAAATAGACTATGATTTTGTAAAAACGGAATATGCGTTATGCATAATAGATTCGGGAGCGGATCATGCGGAGCTGACCGATGAGTATGCGTCAATTCCCGCTGAAATGAAAAAAGCGGCGGGTGTGTTCGGATGCGATTATCTTCGTGAGATCGACAAACGGGAATTTTTGAAAAAAGCGTCGGAAGTACGAAAGACAGCCGGCGACAGAGCATTTCTGCGTGCAATGCATTTCTTTGCCGATAACGAAAATGCGCAAAAGGAAGTTGAAATGCTCAAAAATGATAATTTTGACGGATTTCTTGATACAGTGAAGAAATCGGGATATTCGTCATATATGTATTTGCAGAATATATATGCTCCGCGTTTCCCGGATAATCAGGCTGTGGCGGCGGCGCTGTGTATTGCGGAGGATGTACTGAACGGACGCGGAGCGTACAGAGTTCATGGCGGCGGTTTTGCGGGTACAATACAGGCATTTGTTCCGATGGATATGATAGATGAATTCGTAAGCGGTGTTGAGAACGTCGTGGGCAGGGGCAATTGTCACATATTATCGATACGTCCGGTAGGCGGTACGGAGCTTTAATAATACACTATAACTTGTATCGAACGGTTGGGATATACGGTACAGTTTTGAATATTGTTAAGCTTTATGAGCTCGCTTATATAATCGCGTTTATCCATATTCGAGGGACAGTATTCGGAGGCAATGCTCCACAGAGTATCTCCGGATGATACCGTATATGTTTCCGTTTTAACTTCCGGCTTGGCGCACCCGCAAAGAACAGCGGATAAAACTATAAGTGCGGTGATTGATCTTTTCATAATGCATTTCCTCCGTGGTGTAATATTGATTTCATTGATGAACAGTAAATACGATATTTCGTACCATAATCGAAATTATAACATATAATTTCGTGTTTTGCAAGTATTTTTTTTGAAAAAAATATATAATTTCGTATTTTTTATACTTGAAAATAATGATGTTTTATGATATTATTAAACAGTAATGACGGAATATCGTTATGTTTATTTGTTTTTGATTGAAACGGAGTTTTTTATGACGAGAGAGG
>JAFLUR010000281.1 GCA_022508725.1 Oscillospiraceae bacterium | reverse complement strand
GACTCTTGAATTTTCTGCTTGCCCAAACTGTGAAATTCTACGTCATAAAACCTTGAAAAACACTCGTTTTCCTGCGGTTTTCTTCAAAGAATTTCATAAGAAATTCCTTGACTTTCGCAAGAAAGTTCTTCGCATAATTCTTCAAGATTTAATTGGGGGATCAATAAAATTGCATAAATTCAATCCGCTCTGCATACCATCGCGCACCAATCCGCCTTGTCGTATGTGCCCTCTGCAATAAATCCGCTTTCGGAAAGAGCGTTTTTCACCTCATCCTTTCTGTCCGCGATAATTCCGGAGGTTATAAACACTCCGCCCGGCTTTATCAGCCTTTTCGCCGCCGGCGCAAGCGCTATTATGACATCAGCCACAATGTTTGCGACTATCACATCGTATTTTATATCGGACAAACGCGCCTCGACCGATTTATCGTTTATAATATCCCCCGCAAAAACCGAATACGACGATATGTTTATTCCGTTCCTCTTTGCGTTTTCATAGGCGATATGCACAGAATTTTCATCGATATCGACCGCCCTTGCCCTCTTTGCGCCGAGCATAAGCGATATTATCGAAAGTATTCCGCTGCCGCAGCCCAAATCAAGCATCTCCATACCCGGCTTTATGTATTTTTCAAGCTGTTCTATGCAAAGCCGGGTCGTATAATGAGAGCCCGTTCCGAAAGACATTCCGGGATTTATATTGAACACTATCCTGTCGGTTTTTTCGGTTAATTCTTCCCATTCGGGTTTTATGAGTATTTTTTCGCCCACCGGCATTACATGAAAATACTTTTTCCAGTTATTCGCCCAGTCCTCCTCGGACATTCCGGAAAATTCAAGCTCCAGCCGCCCGAATTTCCCGTCCGTATCAAGCTCCTTCAATTCCCGCACGGAGCTTTTTATCTCGGCGATCATTTCGTTTCCCTGCGCATTGTCCGCCACATACGCGGTCACTTTCGTTTCATTGTGCATCGACTGCATAAGCGTATCGTCAACATAATCCCATGCGGCTTTATTTTCTTCCAGAAACTCCAGAAATTCGCCCTCATCGGCAATCGATACCCCCGTTATTCCCAAACGGTACAATCTGCCGCATACAGGCTCTATTCCTTCCGATGATGTATATATATTTATCTCTATCCAATCCATAATATAATCTCCGAACTTTTTATTGAAACACCGGTTTAAAGGAATTTATAATTTACGGAAAAATATACGCGCATCCGGCGCCTGAAGCGCTTACGCTTTCGCACTGTTTTTCCTGCCGGATGCATGGATGTGCGGCTTTCGCCGAATTATTTTTTGGTATTTGATTTATCCGGTGTTTCTTATTATGTAATAAAACAAACGTCCCCGCCGCCGATTGTTTTATATTTCAATATCCGTCGTAATGCAAGTTTCAATAAACATCAAAACATTGCATTACGTTTATTCTATATAATCCTTGAGCTTTTTGCTCCGGCTCGGATGTCTTAATTTCCTGAGAGCCTTTGCCTCTATCTGACGTATACGCTCCCGTGTGACGTTAAATTCCTTGCCCACCTCTTCAAGCGTGCGCTGTCTGCCGTCGTCAAGCCCGAAACGCAGACGCAGTACCTTTTCCTCTCTTGACGTAAGCGTCTGCAAAACCTCGAAAAGCTGTTCCTTTAAAAGAACAAAGCTTGCCGCCTCCGACGGTGCCGGGGCGTCGTCATCGGGTATGAAATCCCCGAGATGGCTGTCCTCTTCCTCGCCTATCGGTGTTTCAAGCGACACCGGCTCCTGCGAAATTTTGGAAATTTCTCTCACCTTGTCCACCGACATATTAAGCTCCTTTGCAAGCTCCTCCAATGTAGGCTCTCTGCCGTATTCCTGAACGAGCTGACGCGATACTCTCACAAGCTTGTTTATTGTTTCGACCATATGCACGGGTATGCGAATTGTTCTTGCCTGATCGGCGATAGCGCGGGTAATGGCTTGTCTTATCCACCATGTCGCATAAGTGCTGAACTTGTATCCCTTTACATAGTCAAACTTGTCCACAGCCTTTATAAGTCCGAGATTTCCTTCCTGAATCAAATCCAAAAACAACATTCCCCTGCCCACATATCTCTTGGCTATGCTTACAACAAGACGGAGATTGGCCTCCGCGAGCTTTTTCTTTGCGTTTTCATCACCCTCGGACATAAGCTGCGCAAGCCGTGTCTCCTCCTCCGGCGCCAAAAGACTGACCTTGCCTATTTCCTTCAAATACATCTTTACATGGTCGTCAATATTGATACCGTCGGGAACGGACAGATCTTCAAGCTCCTCCTTTGTTACGACCTCTATCTCCTCGCCCTCTATTTCCTCAAGAGCCTTGTCTATATCGTTTTCTATCAAATCTATGCCGAGCTTTTCAAGATTATCATAAAGCTTTTCCACCTGTTCGGGAGTGACTTCTATCTCCGAAAGCGTGTCCTGTATATCCTTGTACGTCAAATAGTTGTTCTTCATGCCCTTATCTATAAGCATTTTAAACGCGCTCTTTTTATCTTCTCTTTCCTGCATATCAAAACTCCTCCCCAAGCCTAAGTTTTTCTTTTAACAGCTCATTTTTCTTTATAATATCCGTTTCTTCCTCTATTTTTTTCCGCAGCTGTTCCGTTTTTATTGTTTTGATAAGTTCCTTTACCGCGATTTCCTCATCGTCAAAGAACTGCATATTGTAAAAAATCGCCGCCGCCTCCTCAGCCTCATCCCCTTCAAAATGAGTTATCATAACGGCAGGGTCGGGCTGTTTATTTTCCCTCCGGGATGAATAGATCATTTCCGCAAGATTTGATGTAAGGGGGGTGGAAAATTCCTTTTCATTGATTTTTTCCTCCGCAAAACGGCTCATTTTTTTATTTTTATATATGATGGACAAAAGCAGCTTTTCAGCCTCGGTAATTTTATTATTTACAGCATTTCTTTTATTATCCGCTGTCCCGGCCGGCATATTCACTCTTTTTTCCGCAAATAATTCCGGTTCCTTTTTTATATTTTTTTTGATGGCGGAATATATTGCCTCACGGCTTATGTCCGTCCTGTCGGATATATCCTTCACATACGCATCGACCTCTATGCCGTCCCGAATCGATGCCAGCGATTTTGCCGCCTCATTGACAAACCTTATCTTATCCTCGGTATCGTTCGTATCATATTTTACCGCAATCCTTTTCAAGTTATA
>JAFLUR010000280.1 GCA_022508725.1 Oscillospiraceae bacterium | reverse complement strand
TGATTGTAAACGCTGCGATAAATTCGGAGGATACGGCGGCATATCTGCGCGAAAACGAATATAAACAATACAGCTTTGATGAAAAAGGACGCTACAACGGCGAAAAAGTGACGTATGAAATTTACCGCGACGGAAAATTCGAGACAAAGACGCTTCAATAGAAAAACAGGCATTGACATGGTTTGAAAGGGGAATTATTGATGAGTTTGTTCAATAAAGAAGCAAGAGAACACTATATGTCCATGACAAGCACTACCGCCGTCATACGGACTGTGAGCGTGGGAAATACAGTTTCTGCAGCGATAATAACCGCTGTTCTTGTGTGTATGCTTGTGTGGTTGTTTACGGGGAATATAACCGAAACTGTCACTGTGAACGGCATAGTCACAACAGACGGTGGAAACGCGGGAATATATGTATCGGAAGGTGGTGTTGTTTCGGACGTGTTTGTATGGAATGGGGCAAATGTAAACGCGGGAGACGTTATTGCGGTAATTCACGATGAGTCAAGGCTTGAGCAGCTCAAACTTGCGGATGCGGAGGAACTTGAACAAATGAAGTCAAAATACTATGCTTCATCAATAATGCGAGCTCCAAAACGCGGAATTATCAGCTCTGTTGCAGAAGAGGGCGAATATGTGAAGAGCGGCGATGTTATAGCTACTATGATCGTAATAGAGGAATATTCCGATAACAATAAGATAGCGGCGTTTATACCGTCGAACAAGGGCGAAATTATAAAAATGGGTATGGAAGTGCAAATATCACCTGAGTACGCTCCGCGCGAAGAGTACGGATACGCGTTGGGGTATATTTCCGATATAGAAAAAATTCCGAAAACAAAAAGTAAAATTATAGAGGAATATTCCATTCGGGAACTTGAAAATATACTTGACGACAAAATAAATTATATAAGTGTCGAAATAACCCTTATATCGGATAGTTCCTCACAAAGTAATATAAAATGGTCAAATCCGCGCGGAAGCTCTGTTTCTATCGATATCGGCACTGTATGCGAGGGTTCTGTCGTGGTGAAAAAATGCAAACCGTATGAATGGCTTTTTAAGAGAGGGACGCCTTATGAAAAATAAAAAACCGCCTCTGGTATTACAGATGGAAGCGACGGAATGCGGAGCTGCATCGCTGTCCATGATACTGGGATATTACGGTAAAAATGTTCCGCTTGAAAAGCTCCGCATAGAGTGCGGAGTGTCCCGTGACGGCGTAAACGCTAAAAATATCGCCAAGGTTGCAATGGGAAACGGACTTGTTGCAAAAGCTTATAAAATGAATGCGAATGCGGTCAAAAACACGGATTTTCCGGTAATAATTCACTGGAATATGGGGCATTTTGTCGTGCTGTATGGGTTTAACAGACACGGAGCATTGATTGCAGATCCGGCTCAGGGATATGTAACAATACCGTATGAATCGTTTGCACACGCGTTTACCGGAATTGTTCTGGATCTGAAACCGGGTGACAATTTTGAGAAAAACGGTGAAAAGAAAAAAAGCGGCGGCTTTATTTTCAGTGCGGTCAGATCGCTTGTCGTATCATTTTTTATTGCGGCGGTTTTGATCGCAATAATATCAATAATAAATTTCTGTATTCCGTTTTTTAATACTGTGTTTATAGATAAAATACTTATGAGCAATAACACGGAAAATCTTCCGATGCTTATAATGTTTATTCTCGTATCAATGATTACCGTTTCAGCGGCAACGGTTCTGTATATAAAAATTGCTGATGAAACATCGCAGAGTCTGGATATAAAAATAAACTCGGAATTTATGTGGAAAATTATAAAGTACCCTATAGAATTCTTTTCGCAAAGAAATCCCGGTGAGCTGACAACCCGTCAGGCAGATAATTCGAATATAGCAAGCAGTCTTATTTATTACGGTGCGTCGATTCCGGTGGATTTTATAATGATAATTATATATGTGATTATTTTTTTTGTACTGGACAGGGCAGTGGGTATAATCGGAGTCATTTCTGTTGCGGTAAACATTATAACAATAACCGCATCGGCAAAAGAGATTAAAAACAGCGCGGCACTGTGCAACCGCGATGAAGGCGTTCTGCAAGGTAATGTCTCCACAGCTGTAAACATGATAGAAACCATAAAAGCATGCGGCTGCGAAGATGAAATTTTTGAAAAACTCAGCGGACTCGGCGCAAAAAGTGCAAATCTCAAAAATGAGATACGAAAAACGGAAGCATATTCTCAGGTTGTATTTGGGGCGGTGAATAATCTTATGTATTCCGCAATACTTGTGATCGGCGTATATAAGGTTCTGGCAGGAAATTTCACCGCCGGAACGCTTATAGGCGTAGCCGGAATAATGAGCGCTTTTTTGACTCCGATAGAGCGGGCGGCAGGTTCTGTCCGGGAACTTCAAAATTTTCACGGTGCGATAATACGCTCGGATGATGCAATGGATTATGCTTATGAACCGAATTTTGAATCGGAATCGGATAATGAAATAACAGCGGAGAATGAATCGGGTGCGGAAGTAAAACTTACAAATCTGACGTTCGGATATAATGTTTATGACGCTCCGCTTATAGAAGATTTGAATATAGAAATCAAAGCCGGCGGAAGCATCAGTTTTATGGGCGGCTCGGGAAGCGGTAAATCGACCATAGCTAAATTGATAGCCGGATTATATACGCCGTGGAGCGGAAGTATCCGATACGGAGGATATACCTCGCGCGAGCTTACGGAAAGAGAATTTTATAACAAGCTTGCGATAGTAGATCAGAATGTAAAGCTTTTTGAAGGGACTATATTTGATAATATAACCATGTGGGATAAATCCATTGATTATGAAACGGTTGTAAAAGCCGCCAAGGACGCGGGTATTCACGATGATATAATGAAACGGAGCGGCGGATATTTTGGCAATGTGTTTGCGGGAGGAAAAAATCTTTCCGGAGGGCAGCGTCAAAAAATTGAAATTGCAAGGGCGCTTGCAAAAAATCCCCGGATACTCATATTGGATGAGGCGACGTCCGCACTTGATACAATAGTCGAGGCGGAAATCATGAAAAATATAAAAGCGCGCGGCATAACCCTTATAATAATAGCGCATCGTCTGAGTACAATACGCGATTGTGATGAAATAATCGTAATGTGTCACGGAAAGATAGCAGAACGCGGCACGCATGATTCTCTTATGAAGCTTAACGGAAAATA
>JAFLUR010000028.1 GCA_022508725.1 Oscillospiraceae bacterium | reverse complement strand
GCTTCTGCTCTTGTCGCTATTCCTAAATTCCCTTCTGTTGTATAAGTATACCGCCCGGTGAATAAATGCAAAAATCAAAAAAAATCTTGACCTTATGCCGTTTATGTGTTATATTGTTATTGATGCCCCAATTAAATCAGTGTTTCCCAAGATTTAATTGGGGCATCAACAGTAAGATATGAAAATAACAGGTGTACAGGCGTTGCCGAAGGTTTCAGAGGCGGAAGCTCGGAAAATATGAACAAATGCAGCGGCATACAGTCAATGACGGCGGCGCAGTAACAATCGGGAGGAAATTTAAATGAAAAAGTTATTGTCTTTGATTATGTCTGCGATGATGATATTTTCGATGACGGCGAATATATCGGTATATGCGGAAAATGAAGAAGCTGTGAGGGACACAGCCGCAGATTCCGTCATGCTTGCGGAAGCGGTAAGCGGAGAATGCGGGGATAATTTGACATGGGTATTGGATGAAGAAGGTACTTTGACGATCAGCGGCACGGGGGATATGTGGAGTTGGAATTCATCAAGCAGTGTACCGTGGTATTCGTATCGTAATGATATAAAAAATATAACTGTAAATAACGGTGTTACAACCATCGGCTCTTATGCATTTTCCGATTGCGGCAGATTAACAAGCATAACAATCCCGTCCGCGCTGACAAGTATCGGCAAGCGTGCATTTGAATACAGCAGCAGCTTGACAGATATTTATATATCGGATTGGGCGGCGTGGTTCGACGTTTCATTCGATGATTTATATTCAAACCCTTTGTTTTATGTAAAAAATATATATATCAACGGGAAGCGGATAACTGATATTATTATCCCGTCCGGAGTAACAAGCATCGGTAATTATGCATTTGCCGGCTACAGTGATTTTACAAACATAACCATACCGGATGGTGTAACAAGCATTGGAGACAGTGCATTTGAATATTGCAGCGGCTTGACAAGCATAACGATACCGGACAGTGTAACAAATATCGGCAACAGTGCATTTTCCGCCTGCAGCGGCTTGACCGGCATAACCATACCGCCCGGGGTAACAAGGATCAGAGAAAGAGCATTTTACGGCTGCAGCGACTTGAAAAGTATAACCATACCGCCGGGAGCAACAAGCATCGATGGTTATGCATTTTACGGCTGCAGCGGCTTGACTGGCATAACGATACCGGACAGTGTAACAAGCATCGGTAGTTATGCATTTTACGATTGCACCGGTTTGACAAGCGTTTATATATCGGATCTTGCGGCTTATTTGAATATGTTTTTCGCAGACGCCGAGGCAAATCCGATGTGTTATGCAAATAATTTGTACGTCAACAATGCGCGTGTGGAGGGCGACCTGATCATTCCAAGCGATGCGAAAAAAATCCCTGTTTGCGCCTTTTACGGATGTGATGACTTGACAAGTGTAACCATTCCGTCCGAAGTAACAAGTATCGGAAAGTTGGCATTTTCCGGCTGCAGCGGCCTAACAAGCATAACGATCCCGTCCGGAGTAATAAGTATCGGTGATTATGCGTTTGACCGCTGCACCGGTCTTACTGATATAACGGCAGATGAAAATAATAGGTATTATGCATCGGAAGACGGAGTTTTGTTTAATAAAACAAAAACGGAAACAGTACGTTATCCGCCCCGAAAAAACGGTACAACTTATACAATCCCGGACAGTGTGACAAGTATAGGTACCGATGCGTTCAGCTTTTGCAAAAATCTTACCCATATAGAAATCCCATCCGGAGTAACAAGTATCGGCGGCTATGCATTTGAATATTGCAGCGGTTTGACAAGCCTAACAATCCCGTCTGGGGTAACAAGTATTGAAGAGGGTACTTTTCAGTATTGCAGCGGCTTGAAAAGTATAAATATTCCTAACGGAGTAACAAATATCGAACTTTATGCATTTTCCCACTGCAGCGGCTTGACAAGCCTGATCATTCCGTCCGAAGTAAAAAGGATCAGAGTTTATGCATTTGAAGATTCCGGTTTAAACGGCATAACGGTTGATGAAAACAATAAATATTATGCATCGGAAGCCGGGGTTTTATTTAATAAAAACAAAACACAGCTGGTATATTACCCCGCGGGAAAAATCGAGATGACCTATGTAATTCCGGGCAGCGTAACAAGTATAAGCACCGGTGCATTTAATTATTGTAGAAATCTTGCCGGTATAGAAATCCCCGATAGTATAAAAACAATAGATGTAACGGCATTTTCTTATTGCCGGAGCTTGACCGATGTATATTACAACGGTACGATATCGGAATGGGATGATATTTACATAAAAAAAGATAATGACGATCTTTTAAGAGCGACGATACATTACTTATCATCATTGCCTGACACGACCCAAAATCCGTCATTACCCGCCTCTACCCCGAATCCGTTCGGAAAGTGCGGAAATAATCTTACATGGGAGCTTGACAATGGAACGCTGATAATCGACGGGACCGGCGATATGTCTTTTGCGCCCTCCGATACCGCGCCATGGGAGGAATACGCCGGCGAAATAAAAAGGATCACCGTAAACGACGGCGTAACAAGCATAAGTCCGTATGCGTTCAAAGGCTGCAATATAAAAAATATCGCAATCCCGGCGAATATGAAAAGTATCGGAGAGGGTATTCTGGCAGACTGCGATAAATTACAGTCAATAAAAGTTCCGTTTATAGGCGAAAATGCCGATCCGGGAATGACTGCGGTAACACACAAGGGAGTACTCGGATATTTCTTCGGCGAGGGAACGGGCGTGAAGCAGGGAAATAAAAGCTATGCCGTTCCGGAAAGTCTGACAAAGGTAGAGGTTATAAATTCGGATATAAACTCGTATATCCCGCCGGGCGCGTTTGAGAATTGCTCAAATATATGCGATATTGTAATATACGGCGGAAATTCCGTATACGACGGCGCATTTTCGGGCTGCACGGATTTGAAATATCTGAATATGCCGAAAAGCGTTTCTTATATCGGCAGGAATATTCTTGAAAATTGTGTTAATATTGAAACAATAATAACGCCGTTTATCGGCTCAAGCCGAAACGACAATAAAACCGAAACATCCGTGATGGGCGCGTTTTTCGGAGGGAGCCCCGAACAGACAAGCGAAACGGATATACGGCAGTATTACGATGATGATAAGTCAATGTGGTATCATATTCCGTCCTCGCTTAAAAATGTTACTGTCCGAAATAATACCGATATACCGTACGGCGCACTATACGGCTGTAAAAATGTCGAACGGGTAACGATAGAAACGGGCGTGGTTATAAATTCTTACGCGTTTTACGGCTGCACGTCGCTGAAATACATATCATTGCCGAATAATCTGCGTGAAATCAGACGTATGGCGTTTGCGGAATGTTCCTCTGCAGAAAGTATAAATATTCCCAAAAATGCAAGATTTATAGACGAACACGCATTCTTTAACGCCGGTGCTCTCGGTAAAATTATTATTCCGAGATCGGTGGATCATATCGGAAGCAACGCTTTTGAGGGAACGGCACTTATAAATTCGTCCGAAGATGCGAATTCGGAGGATTCCGCTCAAAAGGGAATAATATGCGCGGAAGGCTCATACGCGCAGCAATATGCGGTGGAAAACAATATTGATTATAAAACGGCAGACGAGGATAAGCTCGATATAAAAACCACATCAACAACGGTATCGAAACATTCTGACGGAGCATATTTCTTTGATATTATCGATACGAACAAATTAAGCGGCGATCTGTTCGTCGTATTGTACAATGATGACGGAAGTATGATAAATATAAGAAAAATCAACGCGAGCAATACCGAATACATAACAGAGTTTACCGAAACGGAATCCGAGGGCGCAGCTGAAGCGAGGATATTTATCTGGGAAATCGAAACAATGCAGCCGAAGGTTTCCGAAGCGGAGGTTCACGGCATAAATTTATAATGTGTATACAGTAAAAATACCGAACGCAAATTTAAGCGCTCGGTATTTTTTTTAAATATGTAATTCTGTATAAAATCATATTAAACGGATGCTTCCGCGGATTTTTGCGGCAGGATCAACAGGAAAATTACAAAGCAACGACCTTATTTTTTCCTGTTTTCTTTGCATTATAAAGCGCTGTATCGACCCTTGTGCAAAGCAGATCGAATGTATCATTTGAATTTGCCTGAGTCACTCCCACACTTATCGTCTGTGTGCCGGATACCGAAAAGCTGATATGCTCAAAACGCTGTCGGATATTGTCTGCGATAAGAGCGGCAGCCGAAAGATCGGTATTTGCCAGTACCAGCATAAACTCCTCTCCGCCCCATCTTCCTGCGGAGATATTGTCAGGTACGCGTTCCTGCTCGTCCCGCATAATATCGGCAAGCGATATGATAACATTATCTCCCTCCTGATGACCGTATGTATCATTGACCTTTTTGAAATTATCAATATCTATCATTATAAGCGAAAGGCTCTCATTCTGTATATCGGCAAGAATTTGTCCGATGCGTTTCTGAGTTTCCGCGCGGTTATACAGACCCGTCAGACCGTCGGTGACAGCGGCAGTCATGAGTTTTTTATTCATTTCCTCCAGCTCTAAGGAGGTCGCGCTGATAAATGTCGCAAGACGGGATACAAGCGGTACTTTTGAAATGGTTGTTGCTTCGGAAATATTCTGCATACCGGAAAGAGCTGCTTCGCCTTCACGCATTGCGGCTATGACCAGTGTTACATTATGATGGCTCAGATAATTATCGGCACGAAGGAATTCGCCCAGAGAATAAAATCCCACCGAAGGCGCAACATCCTTGAACGCATCAAGTTCATATGTAGGCTCATCGGATGTCCAGAATGTCCGTCTTGCCACGCATGAAAAGAAATGCAGCACATCGGGGCAGAATTTTTTGATGGGTCGGCTGTCTTTTGAAATACTTTCTATGATGGTCTTGGGATCGCCGTAGGAAAGCCGGACTGTTGAGCCTACTTCAACATCCGCCGACACCGTAATGGAACGGTCGGGATTGCTCGCCATGGGAACACGAAGAATAATTACGCCGTTATAGTCATAAAGCAAAGGGAATTCAAGGGTGTTATGGAAAAAATTATCATCGTTTTTTATATGAAGATACTTATTGTAAACATCATAAGCCGGTATTCCGTCAAGCTCCTGCAAACAAGTACCGTCCGCTTTTGTGACACGAAACTTTTTGCCCAGCGGCTTCCAGCCCGTCGCTTTGATGGAATCCACATAAAAATCATCACCGCCGTAAAACACGGCAAGAACATCACTGTCGGAATAACCGCCCTCATCGGAAAAAACATAGGAGACATCTTTTGCGATATCATCGTTGCCTGCAATGCCGCCGAATATATGTATATCGGGACGAATGTTCTTCAAACCCTCACTGAATTTTGTGGTGGATTGTTTGGGAAAGGAAAAATACAGCTCAATTGCCTTTACCCACGGATTGTTTTCCGTTTCTTTTATTATCTTATGTGCGACCTGCTCCATGGAATTTTCCTGTGTATCATACCGGAATATTTTGAACCGGGAGGATTCCTTTTCAAAGATGGTTGCCGTTACGGCTATCTGAGGTGTAAGCCGGCAGTCAACCAAATTGCCGCAGGTGGAGCATCCGAACCAAGGAATGCCCGGGAACACTTTCTCTATTGAAGCACTTACTTTCATTACGGTATTTTCATCAAGAATATCCGAAAATATCTGAAATGCCATTTTTGGGATATCATCCCACTTTTTCCGGAATCTCTTAAGCTCTTTCAGAAATTCCTTTTCCCCCTTATATACGATCTGAAACTGTTTCATAATTTACTCCTTTGCACATTATGATAGATTTTGTACCACTACATTTGTAAAAAAATATATATCCAATATTAAGTATAACACATAATTTCAATAAATTCAACATTTTTTTTCGGTTTGAGCTTCCGTTACGAAAATTATCCGTGATACGAATTTAAATTGCGGTCGGTCAAAAACGTGTATGAACGCATTTTTTACATATTTTCGGCATAATATCATTCTTTTGAACGGATCATTCCGCTCTTTTTATTCCCGAACCGGGAAAATATAATCCGACTGAAATATTTATGAAATATATATTTAATCATAAAATGAAGAAAACATAACAAAATTATCTTGAAATTATCGCCGGTATGGGGTATAATAGAAGAGATTGAAATTCCCGATAAAGGAGAATGAATGTGAGAGTGACTCTGGTACAGCCCGAATATAACGATAATGACGATAAACGGATAAGGGTAGAGGCGGTACGGGATATTCTTATGTCCCGGGAAATGTCCGGAGAAAAACCCGATCTGATAATGCTGCCTGAAATGTGGAGCACGGGATTCTTTTCATTTGAGAATTATATCGAAAACAGCGAGGATATATACGGAGAAACAATGACAATGCTGTCGGAAGCCGCGAAATGCGGAAAATGCTATCTGTTCGGCGGCACATTTATTGAAAAATCGGGAGGAAAGTATTACAATACGGCTCTTTTGTTTGACCGGAAAGGGGATATTGCGGCTGTCTACAGAAAAATCCACTTATTTGCCGGAGAAAGAGAATATCTTTCGCGCGGGGATAAAATATCTGTGGCGGAAACCGATATCGGGATAATGGGAATGAGCGTGTGCTACGATCTGCGATTTCCCGAGCTTTACCGAAAAATGTCCGAAAGGGGCGCACAGATTTTTGCCGGAGCGGCGGCATGGCCTTTTGAGAGAAAGGATCATCTTTGTTTGCTCAGCCGTGCGAGAGCACTTGAAAATCAGGCGTTTTTGTTTTTCTGCTGTATGGCGGGGGTCAATAAGGGAGTAAAATATTCGGGAACAAGCATGGCGGTGTCGCCGACGGGAGAGGTTATCCGCACTGCGGGAGAGAAGGCGCAAATTTATACCGCAGAGGCGGAGTTATCCGAATGTACGGAATACAGAAGAAAATTTCCCGTGCTTGATGATAAAGTGATAATTACACGGTAGGATACTTTTTCCGCACCGCCCGTGCGGCAGATCTCATTAAACAGATCTGCTTTTAAGGCGGTAAAATATTTAATTAAATTCCGGCAGTGACACGGTTGACTGCCCGGCGGTGCGGATTGCCGGTGGAATGTTAATAACTGGAGGATTATTATGAAAGTTGCTTCGATTTTTTCTGATAATATGGTTTTGAAAAGCGATGAGCCGATAAAAATATGGGGAAAGACAGAGCCGCTTAAGATTGTTAAGGCTATTATAGGGAATAATGCGGGCGGAACAGAGGCTGACGAGAACGGTAATTTTGTTATTACGCTCGCTCCCATGAAGGCGGGGTTCGGACATAAGCTTACGGTATGCACCGAGGATGAGGTCATTACCTATAATAATGTGGGAATAGGAGAGGTATGGTTCTTTTCCGGGCAATCGAATATGGAATGGAGCGTTGCACAAAGCGCCGGAGCGGAGGATGCCTTGCTCAAATGCAGAAACGAAAAGCTTCGTCTTTTCAAAGCGCCGTCCGAGACTGCCGACGAACCCCTTGAATTTTATCCGGATAACATCTCATGGCAGGAATCGGATATTGATACCGTAAAGGATTTTTCCGCTATCGCATATTATTTCGGAGAAGAGCTTTTAAAAGATATGGATGTTCCCGTGGGCGTTATAATGTGCTGCAAGGGAGGCAGCAAGATATGCGAATGGATGAGCCGTGAGGCGGCGGAAAAATCACCGTGGGTGGAAAAGGATGAATTTGCCGCAGAACATAAGTCAAAGCTTTTCAACGCCATGATGGCGCCGATCATTCCGTTTAACATAACGGGATTTTGCTGGTATCAGGGCGAGAGCAACGTTGCGCAGACCAACCATAATCAGTACATAGACGACCAGCCGCTGTTCATAAACGATATACGCGAAAAATGGGGCAAGGATTTTCCGTTCTATTATGTACAGCTCCATGCGGGTGTGAACGATACACCGTTTATGAAGCTTGCCTGCTTTAAGGATGCGCAGAGCACCACTCTGAGAAAAGTCAAAAATACCGCGATGGCGGTGGCGCATGATTTGGGTGAGCCGTATAATATACATTTTTCGCGGAAAAAGGATTGTGCGTTTCGTTTGGCGCAGATCGCAAAGGCAAAGGTGTACGGTATGGATGTGGTGTATCAGGGACCCTGCTTTAAGGAATGGCATACGGAGGGCAGGACGGC
Organism: Oscillospiraceae bacterium; assembly: GCA_022508725.1. Lineage (GTDB taxonomy): Bacteria > Bacillota > Clostridia > UBA1381 > UBA1381 > JAFLUR01. Next base: position 4,696 of record JAFLUR010000028.1, on the reverse strand, counting down.
GTATATAAAGCTTGCGAACGTTGATTCGCAGCTGATAGTTTCGGGAATGCAGATTACGGGGCTTCAGCTTGCGGCGGACCGTGACGGTCACGGTCATCTTAAATTTATCGATTGTCCGGGCGAGCTTATTGAAGCCGATACCATAAAGGCAGTGTATCCGGAATCCAAAACGCCCGTTGCGGTTCGTTATTCTTTCGGCAATTTCCCGAAATGGAGCGTATTTAACAAAGAGGGATTTCCTCTTGCTCCGTTCAGAACGGATAACGAGCATTATTATAAAAACCGCGACGGCTCGGAAATGGCTGAAATCGAAGTAATTCAAAATATTTCCTTCTGACGGGATTTTTTAAATCGTAAAAAAACGACGGACTGCCGAACGCATGGCGCGGGAAGGCAGTCCGTTATTGAGTTGCGTGAGTTTGTCATAAAAAGATACGGTATAAAAGGCTTATCCGAAGAAAAAAATATAGTATTGACCTTATCGGAGTATGATGATATAATATTTAAGGAAATGTTTGAACGGGAAATTTTATGTTTCGGACATTTTTATGTGCTTAATAAATTTTGATATATCAAATGAAAAGGAGATTGAAATGAACGGTAACGAAAACAACAATAACGAAAACAATAATAAAAACAACGGCGATATCACGAACTCCATACCCCGGAGTGTCGAGCTCACGCTCAAAAGCGCAGACGATGAGGAGGTTGTGTCGATCGAATGGGGAAAAGAGTTTGCAAAGATATTCAAACGGCTTAAAAACAAGGAAAGATTGTTTTTGAGAATAATGTGTATCTTTGCGATCATCGGTTTTTGCTCGGGTATATATACTCCGATATCGCGGAATATAAGGTCGGTAAATGCGGCTGTATCGTTCAGATATGACGGTATAGAAAGCGGACTTGCGCCGGACGGTTCCAAGCTTGATATAAGCAAAATAAAGTCGGTCAATATTGTGGAAAAGGCGTTAAACAACTCCGGAATATCGAACGTTGACGCGGCGGAGGTAAGCAGACGCATATCCATACACGGAGTGATCCCGCAGAATATCATTGACAGAATCGTCGTAATCGACAAAATTGCCGAAACAAGACCGGAAACGGCAAAGGAACTGCTTGATTTGGAATATAATTCAACACAGTATGTACTGACCTTTGATTTTGCTCCGCTTAAAATATCGGGGAAAAAAGCCTGTTTGATCCTTAACGCCGTTTTGGAGGAATACAGAAAATATTTCCATGACGCGTATTATGACGAGCAGATGCTCGGTACGTCCGTAAATGTGCTTGATTATTCGACGTATGATTTCGACGAGGCGCTTGATATACTTGAGGAGCAGAGCGATATGGTTATTGCTTATCTCAACAAGATGACAGCCGAAACAAAGGATTTCCGTTCTCCGTCAACTCAGCTCAGGTATTCGGATATAAAAAGCGCCGTGAATATTTTAAAGGATATCGATATAGCAAAGATATATTCGACGGTCTACACCTATAATATAAGTGTGGACAGAAATAAAATGATAAAATATTACGAATATCTGGCAGAACAGGAAACAAGGACACTGAATGAGGCTGTTAAAAGGAAAGAGGCGATACAGTCGGCGATAGATAACTATCAGAAAGATCCGATCGTGATCGCAGGGTCGGAGGAACAGTCCGCGCAGCTTTCTTCCTTGTCTGTTGCGGGAGATATTTATGATTCGCTTATAGACAGAAATATCGATGCGGCGGCGGAAATTGCGTCCGTTTCAAAAGAGATAGAAAGATATAACGAGAGAATACAGACCATAAACCGTCTGCAAAGCCAGAATGTGAATATATCCGAAGAGGATTATGAAGCGGCTGAGGCTGAGGCTGAGGCGGGTATAAAGGAAACCGCCGAGAAGCTGTCGGGATATATTGACAGCATAGGCATTATAACAAGGGAATATTATGAGAGTGAAAACTACAATGATGCGTACCGTATATCGGCACCGGCTTCATATTCCGGAATAAGCATTACGAATGTTGCGATAAACGGTGCGGTTTCCGCTGTTTTGGGTGCCGTGGCGGGATTTGTCATTATGCTGTTGTATCAAACAGCGGCGGTTTATATCCCGTTTGACGTCTTTTTTACCGAAAGATCCGGAAATGACAAAAGCAATAAAAACAAAAAGAAATAAATTTCGGTAAGAGGGATAAAAAACAAAAAACCAAAAAAACAGAAAAATCGTAAAAGGAGAGATTGGCATAAAACGGAGAGGTAATGATATCCCGGATTTTAACGAGGTCAAGGATAAGGCTCTTGAGCTTCTGGCAAGGCGTATGCATTCCGAGGCGGAACTCGTAAATAAGCTGAAAATGCGTAACGCCGCCCGGGAAGATATAGACGATGTTATCGATTTTCTCAAAGAATGCGGATTTATAAACGATCATGATTTTGCCTCGGATTATGCCGCGGAGCTGAGAGATCGAAAAAAATACGGGAAGAACAGGATAAAATCCGAGCTTTATAAAAAAGGAATCGATCCCGGGATAATATCGGAAATACTTGAGAATACGGAATTTGACCGGGATGACCTGTACCCTTTGGCGGAGGCAAAGCTCAACGGCGACTTTTCAAAAAAGAATGTCGATCGTACCGTAAGGTATTTTAATTACAGGGGGTACGATATTTCCGATATAATTTCATGCATAAACGATATACGAGAGAGCGGAGACTCTTCGGAGATTTCCGATGAGCTCCGGTATGACGGGGAGGATTGTTTTTGAATTACAAAATAGGAATGGTATCGCTCGGCTGCTCCAAAAATCAGACGGACAGCGAGATCATGCTCGGAATATTATCCGAAAGGGGCAATTTTATCGTATCCGATCCGGATGAGGCGGATGTGATAATCGTCAATACCTGCGGATTTATAGAGCCGGCAAAGCAGGAGTCGATAGACACGATACTGGAGATGGCGGAATATAAGAAAAAAAACTGCAGGCTGCTTATTGCCGCAGGCTGTCTTGCGGAAAGATACAATACCCTGCTTGCGGAGGAGCTTCCTGAGGTTGATGCCGTTCTCGGCGCGGGGGATTACGAAAAAATCGCGGAAACGATAGAAAAAGCCTTTGCCGGTGAGAAAATCGTTATGTACGGGCATAAGGATGCGCCGCATAACGAAGGTCTTTCGAGAATGGTTATAAACAGCGGTGCGGCGTGCTATTTAAAAATCGCGGACGGCTGCGATAACCGCTGTACATATTGCGCAATTCCCATGATAAGGGGGAAATACCGCAGCCGCAAAATCGAGGATATTGCGGAGGAGGCACGCGGACTGGTCGAGGCGGGATACCGTGAGCTTATATTGACGGCGCAGGATACAACAAGGTACGGAATCGATATTTACGGAGAATATTCGCTTGACAAGCTGCTTGTGAAGCTTTCGGAGATCGACGGCCTCAAATGGATAAGAATACATTATTTTTATACGGAGGCGATAACCGGACGCCTCATCGATACAATGGCGGAATGTGATAAAATTCTGCCGTATATAGATATGCCGATACAACATTCGGAGGATAAAATTCTCAGAAGAATGGCAAGAAAAACATCGAAAAGCGAAATACGCGAAAAAATTGCGGAAATACGGCGCAAAATGCCGGACGCGGTTATCAGGACGACGGTGATGGTGGGATTTCCGGGCGAAACGGATGAGGATTTTGAGGCGCTTTGCGATTTTGTTCGCGAAATCAAATTCGACCGTATGGGCGTGTTTAAATATTCCCGGGAAGAAGATACTCCCGCGGCGGAGTTTGAGGATCAAGTCGATGAGGATGTCAAAGAAGAAAGATTTGATATTCTTATGAAGATACAACAGGAGATTTCGTCCGAAATAAACGCGCGGTATATAGGCAAAACACTTGAGGTCATGACGGAAGGGTATGATGAGGAGTCGTATATGTATTACGGAAGAAGCATGCGCGACAGCATAGAGATAGACGGTCTTGTATACTATGCCGCGCATGACGATATGAATGTCGGTGATTTCGTAAAGGTTAAAATTCTTGACAGCGATGAGTATGACCTTACAGGGGAGGCGGAGGAATGAATACAGCGAATAAGCTTACTGTGCTGCGAGTGGTGCTTGTGCCGTTTTTTATGGCGTTTCTTATGACGGACGGCAGGGGTTATCATGCGGCGGCGCTCGCGATTTTTATTATCGCGTCTCTTACCGATATGATAGACGGAAAAATCGCGCGCAAATACAATCAGATAACGGCTTTCGGAAAATTCGCCGACCCGCTTGCCGATAAGCTGCTTATAGCCGGCGCAATGCTCGCTCTTATGAAATACGACCTCGTTTCGGTATGGGCGGTGTTCATAGTTTTGTGCCGTGAGTTTATCGTTTCGGGTATACGCCTTTCGGCGGTAACGGAGGGCAAAGTGATAGCGGCGAGTATATGGGGCAAGCTGAAAACGGTTTCGCAGATGGCAGCGGTCATCGTTGCCGTTGTATTCGTGACCTTTGATATTTTTCCGGACAGTTACCGGATTATTGTCGATGTCTGCATATGGATATCGGTAGTCCTTACGGTGACGTCGGGGATAGATTATTATATAAAAAACGCGTCCCTGCTTAAAATGAAATAATCGGGACTTGTAAAGCGCTGTACAGAAAGGATAAATAAAATCTATGAAAACAACCACATTCAAAGGAACAAACGA
>JAFLUR010000279.1 GCA_022508725.1 Oscillospiraceae bacterium | reverse complement strand
GATATGTAAAAAAGCTAGTTATAAAAAAATACCCCGGAAAATCGGGGGATTTTGTTACCAAGGAAACACAGGCTCTTACAGTCTCTTCACAAACAAACAGCGTATCGCATTCAGTACCGCGATGACCATAACGCCCACATCCGCAAATACGGCGGCGTACATATTCGCAATGCCCAAAGCTCCCAATACAAGACAGATAAATTTAATGCCCAGCGCCATTATTATATTTTGATAAACGATCCCTATGCATTTGCGCGAGATTTTTATTGCCTTGGCCAGCTTCATGGGATCGTCGTCCATCAAAACAAGGTCTGCCGCCTCAATGGCGGCGTCCGAGCCTATTGCGCCCATAGCCGCGCCGACATCGGCTATTGCCAGCACGGGAGCATCGTTTATGCCGTCGCCCGCAAATACAAGCTTTTCCTTTTCCCGCTTTGACTTTAAAAGCTCCTCGACCCTGCTTACCTTATCCGCCGGAAGCAGTTCGGCGTAAACCTCATCCATACCCAGATATTCCGCCGCCTGCCTTGCCGCCTTTTCGGAATCTCCCGTAAGCATTACCATTCTCTCGACTCCCGCCGCTCTCAATGCCTCGACCGCTTTTTTTGAACCGGGCTTTATAATATCCGAAATCACCATATGCCCCATGTACTCTCCGTCAGCCGCGATATGGATTATCGTTCCCGCCTTATGACATTCTTTATACTCGACACCCATACTCCGCATAAGCTTATCGTTCCCGACGGCGATATTTATCCCGTCCACCTCCGCGGTGACGCCGTTTCCGCTTATTTCCCGGATATCGCTTACACGGCTGCGGTCGATCTCCTTGCCGTATGCCCGCCTCAGGCTCGCGCTTATCGGGTGCGACGACGCGCTTTCCGCCAGCGCCGCATATTCGAGCAGCTTTTGTTCGTCAAGCTTATTGTGATGAATACCGTTCACCTCAAAAACGCCCTGTGTCAATGTGCCCGTTTTATCAAACACGACATATTTTGTCCGGGAAAGCGTTTCAAGATAATTCGAACCCTTTATAAGTATACCCTCCGCGCCGGCGCCGCCGATACCCGCGAAAAAGCTCAGCGGAATACTTATCACAAGCGCGCACGGACAGCTTATCACCAAAAACGTAAGCGCCCGGTAGAGCCATATTCCCCAATCGCCCTCAATGCCCGCAAGCATACGGACAGCCGGAGGAAGCACGGCAAGAGCCAATGCGCCGCAGCATACAGCGGGGGTATAAATTTTCGCAAACCTTGATATAAAATCCTCCGATTTTGATTTTCTCGAGCTTGCGTTTTCTATCAGATCCAAAATTTTTGAAGCGGTGGATTCCTCAAATTCCTTTGTTGTTCGTATTTTCAGTACTCCCGTCATATTTATGCATCCGCTTACGATCTCGTCGCCGGGATTTACCTCGCGCGGCAGACTTTCGCCCGTCAGCGCACTTGTGTTAAGGCTTGATACGCCCTCCTCGACAATGCCGTCGATAGGCACCTTTTCTCCCGGGCGGACTTCTATGATACTTCCGATACCTACCTCGTCCGGATCGACGCGCTCAAATTTGCCGTCACGCTCAACATTCGCATAATCCGGGCGAATATCCGTAAGCTCGCTTATACTGCGCCGGCTTTTTCCGACGGCATAGCTCTGAAACCACTCGCCTATCTGATAGAACAGCATTACGGCTATCGCCTCCGTGTAATCGCCGTTCTCGTATACCGCAAGCGATACGGCGCCGACCGTTGCGATCGCCATCAGGAAATTTTCATCAAACACCCGTCCGCCGATAATTCCCCACACAGCCTTTTTCAATATGTCACAGCCTATGATCAAATAATCGGTCAGATACAAGGCAAAGCGTATAATGCGTCCAGCCGACTCGAATGTGTATGCGTCGATACGGGAAAACAGTTCCGCCGGCATAAACCCGAGCACAAGCATGATAAATGCACAAACAAGGATTCGTATAAGCATTGTGCGCTGTTTTTTTGTCATGCCCGAACCGTTTTTGCGCCCCGGAAAAATAAGCGTCCCTGCCGCCGCCGTTATTATGCCCGCAAGCAATGCGCGTATTATTGTTTCCTGCATTTCAAATCTCCTTTCCGGAATATGCGGAAAATTTCAATATTTTCAAATAAATATTTCGCCGTCCCGCGTTGCCTTTTTGCACGCCTTTACAACACTTTGCATAACCTCCGCCGGATCCTCGCCATCGTCAAACTCCAAAATCATTTTCTGAGTCATAAAATTTACGACCGCATCTCTGACGCCCTTTGTCTTTTTTGCGGCGTCCTCCATAAGATTGGCGCAGTTGGCGCAGTCTACTTCTATATTGTATTTCTTCTTCATTGTAAACACCTCTCCATATATTAAACAATTGTTTAATCGTTTAATATTATTATACTCCCGTGCCGCTCAAAGTCAATGGTTTGGCATTATCTTTTTCCGAACGGAACAAATTTATTTCCGCCGGGAACAAACTCCGGTTTTCGTCCCAAAATACGATCGCTCTTTCGGATACCGGACAGGCTCTCGGCTCGGGCGGCAAAAAAAATATGCGCGAAAGGATACGCGCATATTTTTTGAGATTGTTTTTTTACTGTTGATTTTTTTTATTGTTCGCTTTTGCTCTGAGCTCCGCGTTGAGTATTCTCTTTCTCATGCGCAGATGATTCGGAGTAACCTCGAGAAGCTCGTCGCTCTCTATAAAATCAAGGCATTGCTCCAGACTCATATCACGCGGAGTGACGAGCCTGAGCGCTTCGTCCGCGCCGGCGGAACGCATATTCGTAACGTGCTTTTTTTTGCATACATTTACAACAACATCCTCCGGCCTTGAATTTTCGCCGACGATCATGCCCTCATAAACCTTTGTGCCGGCACCTATAAACAGCGCGCCCCTGTCCTGAGCGTTGTAAAGTCCGTATGATACCGCCTCGCCGTCCTCCCACGCTATGAGAGTGCCTCTGTTTCTTTTCCGGATATCTCCCTTAAACGGGGCATAGCTGTCGAGAATACTGTTTATAACGCCGGTGCCCTTTGTGGCTGTGAGCATTTCGCTGCGGTAGCCGATAAGACCTCTCGACGGAATGAGAAATTCAAGGCGGGTATACCCTTGCGTGGTGGGGGTCATATTCGTCATTTCGCCTTTTCTCTGCGTGACGCCCTCCATGATCGTTCCGGTAAATTCATCCGGAATATCCACCGTGAGC
>JAFLUR010000278.1 GCA_022508725.1 Oscillospiraceae bacterium | reverse complement strand
GTTATATCCTTTTATAAGCAGGGAGAATTTACCGATCTCTGCGCCGGACCTCATGTGGCATATACAAAAAAGGTCAAAGCGTATAAGCTGCTCAGCATTGCCGGCGCATATTGGAGGGGCAGCGAAAAAAATAAAATGCTGCAGCGTATATACGGAACGGCTTTTGAAAGCAAAGAGGCTCTTGAAGAATATCTGAATATGCTTGAAGAGGCTAAAAAGCGCGATCACAGAAAGCTCGGCACGGAGCTCGGACTCTTCACGCTGCTTGATGAGGGACCCGGTCTGCCGTTTTTCCTTCCCAAGGGTATGATCCTGAAAAATACTCTTATCGATTACTGGCGTGAAATTCATACAAGGGCGGGTTATCATGAAATATCGACGCCCATTATCCTTAACAAGGATCTGTGGATACGTTCGGGTCATTGGGCACACTACAGTAAAAATATGTATACTACGGTAATAGATGACCGGGATTTTGCGGTAAAACCGATGAACTGTCCGGGAGGTATCCTTGTATATCAGACAACACCTCATTCATACCGCGATCTTCCTCTCAGAATGGGTGAACTCGGTTTGGTACACCGTCACGAAAAATCCGGCGCTCTTCACGGACTTATGCGTGTACGTTCATTTACACAGGATGACGCGCATATATTTATGACGCGTGAACAGATAAAAGACGAAATAAAGGGCGTTGTAAATCTTATCGATGAGGTATACAGCTTGTTCGGATTTAAGTATCATGTCGAGCTTTCGACACGTCCGGAGGACAGTATGGGCAGCGACGAGGATTGGAATGACGCTACCGACGCTCTTAAAGCCGCATTGGACGAATTAAATCTTGATTTCATTATAAATGAGGGCGACGGCGCATTTTACGGACCTAAAATCGATTTTCATCTCGAGGACTGCATAGGCAGAACATGGCAGTGCGGAACAATACAGCTTGATTTTCAGCTTCCGGAGAGATTTGAAATAGACTATATAGGAAGTGACGGTCAAAAACACAGACCTATAATGATCCACCGTGTTGTATTCGGAAGCATTGAAAGATTTATCGGTATTCTTATCGAACATTTTGCGGGATTTTTCCCGCTTTGGCTTGCGCCTGTACAGGTCAAGGTCCTGCCTGTAAGCGAACGTCATATCGATTATGCGAATACTGTTGTTCAAAAGCTCCGGGATAACGGAATAAGGGTGGAGCTTGATGACAGAAACGAAAAAATCGGATATAAGATACGCGAAGCACAGCTGCAAAAGGTCAATTATATGTTTATTGTGGGCGATAAGGAGATCGAGTCCGAAAGCGTTTCGGTAAGAAGCCATTCCGAGGGCGACAAGGGAAGCGTATCGCTTGATAAATTTATTGATGAGCTTAAAGAAGAAATCCTAACGAAAAAGGTTTATTGATCGATTAAAATACAGTATGGAATAATCTTGTAATTGAGCCCGACGGCAGATTATAATGCCGTTGGGTTTTTTAACAGGGATTAAAAAAACAGATGAGATAAAATATCTCATCTGTGGTTCTGTTAAGACGGGTCTTGGAATGTAATATATATATTTTCTTTTGACGTAACCGCCGAAAGACGTTTTACGCCGAACGGTATATTCGGAAGATTTGATTTACCTCCGCTTGATTTGCTTGTGATCGAATATTCATCGATATTACCGGCAATCGTACCCGAAATACGTCCGTTTGAGGTTTTTAAATCAATGACATTTCCCGATATTTCAACAAATTCGATATATGAATCGGTCGTAGACGCCTGAAGCATATTCTTTGCGGTAGCTTTTTTAAGAGATATATCCGATTTTGTTGTTTTGCAGGTAATAGCCTCCGCGCTTACCTTATTAAGGTCGATACTTCCGTTGTTTGTCATTGTATTGAGCTCTTTAAGGATCGTAACGCCCGTAACGGTAATACGGAAATTACTTGTTTTTGCGGTAAGAGACGCCGCATTTGTATCGATTACACGGATATGACCGTTCTTTGATGTACAAAGCAGATTATCCGCGCCCGCAAGATTTGCGATCCTTATCGAGGCATTTTCATTATTCAGAACTATATTTCCCGTATACTTTACCGGAACTTCGATAGTAATATTCGGAAGATTATCCTTTTTCTTGCCTTTAAACATTCCGCCTAAAATGCCGTCGCTTGCATTGGACATAAAATCCACAACGAATACCGTTCCCTGAACTCTGAAAGATTTTGTAAAGCTTTCGTTTTCCATATAACCCACATGGATCATATCGTCAAGCGAGGGAATAACATCAATATCAACAGCCTTTGAATTGACTTGAATTTCCGCTATATTATCCATAGCCGCAGTGTATGTATTGAGATTTTCATCAACAACGGCAGGCTCTTCGGTTTCCTCTTCCGTATATTCTTTAAACTGAGCTTCGATGTTATAGCAGTCCTTGAGTATTTTTCTTGCAAATTCCCTGCAGTCTCCGTATTGATTTAAAGCTTCATCTTCACTGATTCCGGCTTCAATCTTATCATCAACGATTTCACTGAAGAATGAAACCACACGGTATGCCTCTTCTTGAGGAAGCTGTCCGAGATAGAAAAGAAACATATTAAAATATTTCTGTTTTTTCATACTTATTACCTTCTCCTTTTCTTGTCATTACCGGGTTTCTCCATATTGATAAAATTACATATTGTGGCAATACCGCGCCATTTATTGTTAAACGTATCTACTATTTCAGAGCCTTCCGATGTAATTTTATAATAACGTCTTAATCTTTTATTATATTCCTGAGAATACACGGTGAGAAGTTTTTTTGCTTCAAGACGTCTGAGAATGGCATAGAGATTAATTTCGGACAATGTTATAATTGAAGCTATACTGCTTAAAATATCATAGCTGTACGAATCATTTCTTTTAAGATGTGCCAAAATGCATATATCGATCATTTCCTGTTTGGTTTCAATTTGCATATAAATCACCTCAGTGTAATAACTCTTTTACAATATTCTATACCTTTATCGGTAAAATGTCAATAGCATTATAATATTTTATACATTATTACCTAACAAAATGACTGTTTTTTAATGTTATTTCGCCAAAATTCCGATTATTATCCGCCATATGTTTACCATAAAAAGATTTTTATGTAAACATACAATAAACCGGATTAAAATTTTCGGATACGGGATATAATTAAATATAGCAGTGATTCTGTTATCCTCGTTGAAAAAATACCGCTG
>JAFLUR010000277.1 GCA_022508725.1 Oscillospiraceae bacterium | reverse complement strand
ATATTCTTCCGACTTTAACGGCAGACCCTTTTTCACAAGCAGCGACTCCGTTGCTTTTTTTATGATATAGAATATCACCGCGCATAACGGTACTCCGACGATCATGCCGAGAAATCCGAACATACCGCCGCCCACAAGGATCGCAAACATAACCCAGAAAGCCGAAAGCCCCGTTGAATCGCCGAGTATTTTCGGACCTATTATATTTCCGTCGATCTGCTGCAAAATAAGAATAAACACCCCGAAATATACAGCCTGCATGGGATTTACCAAAAGTATAAGCAGTATGCTCGGAACGGCTCCGATATACGGTCCGAAGAAGGGTATGATATTCGTGACTCCCACAATAACGCTGATAAGCACGGCATAGGGCAGTCTTAAAATACTCATTCCGATAAAGCACAGCACTCCTATGATCATGGAATCGATCAGCTTTCCCGTTATAAATCCGCCGAACACCTTATCCGAATACCGCAGCGTTTCTATCACCGCATTTGCCTGTTTGCGGCTCAAAATCGAATAAAGCAGCTTTTTGGACTGTCCCGTAAAGGTCTCCTTGCTGCAAAGAACATATACGGAAACGATTATTCCGATAATAAAATTCATAACAACGCCGAGGAAATTGAATACGCCTTTAACTCCTATGGCAAAGTAACTCATAAAATTCTCGATCTCGGCAAGCACGCTGTTCTGCATAAAATTATTCATTATCTCCTGCGCTTTGAGGATATATTTATCATCGATCTTGGCGAGAAATTCGTTTGTATAGATAAAGTTTTGAACCCTTGCGTTAAAATTGTTTATCTGCACGGGAAGATCGTTGATCATCGTCGTTATGGAATTTGTCAGCTCGGGTATTACCATATTGAGCAGTATATACACCACTATCGCCGCAAGAGTCAGCGATACCCAAACGCCGAAATTTCTTGCCGTTTTCTTCTCATTTCCGACAGCCTTCGCAACAAACCGGTTTTTCGGGAATTTCTCTTTTATTTTTTTCAAAAGTCTCAAGGTCCCGCTTTCTATCCATTTCATCACGGGATTAAGAATATACGCTATGACCAATCCGAATATTATCGGCTGAAGCACGGAAAAAAGCTTTGAGAAAAAATTCCCTATCGCATCCTGTCTGTATATCATAAAGAAAATAAGTATGCTTGCAACAACGACCGACAGAGCCGTAAGTCCCATGCCCACATATTTTTTTATATGATCGGAGCTTCTCCTGCCTTCATTTACGGGTTTTCTCCCGTCATTGCTTTCGATATTGTTTTCGTTATTACCGTCCATATTGACCTCCTTGCGATATAAAAATCATATGCATATTAAGTATACCACAATATACCGGATAAATCAACCGACAAAAACAAATAAAATATTTTTTATATTTACCGAAAAACTTGACATACGGTATTAAAATATGCTATAATTCCAATATTGCGGCTCCCATGAAAAAATCGGAGTCCGCATACCGAAGAAAACGGGAAACGGGAAAAATTACGCTCGTAACACCGTTCATAAAAACAGACATCTAAAGCAATCATAAGAACCGGGAACAGGAGAACTGAAACATGAGTGTCGATAAAGAAAACGAAAAAAACGAATATACGGACAAAATGCGGGCAGAAATGACCGAAAAGGAAATTGTTGAAAAGGCATATGAATTTTATACGAACAAGGATTACAAATCGGCGTTTGAGTGGTATAAAAACGCGGCGGAGCGCGGCGATGCAATCGCGCAGAATTCCCTCGGAGCCTTTTATGAACAGGGAATCGGGGTCGAAAAAAATCAGGAAGAGGCCGTCAAATGGTTCAAAAGCGCCGCGGAAGCCGGAAATGAGCTTGCGCAGGATAATTTCGGACGCTGCCTGAGAGAGGGCATAGGAACAAAGCAGGACCTTGAGCAATCGGCGGTATGGTTTAAAAAATCCGCCGAGCAGGGCTGTTATCTCGCGCAGTACAATCTGGGGCTCAGCTATGACCGCGGGCTCGGCGTCAAGCAAAGCACCGCAGAGGCTATGAAATGGTTCGGAAAAGCGGCGGAACAGGGCGATGAGCTTGCGCAGTATACGCTCGGCGCCTGCTATGAACGGAGAAAGGGTGTCGAAAGGAATCCCGCCGAAGCATTCAAATGGTTTCAAAAGTCCGCCGAACAAGGCTATCCGCCTGCCCAATATACACTCGGCGCCTGCTATGAAAAAGGCTTCGGCACAGAGCAGGATGTCAAAAAATCATTCGAATGGTACAAAAAATCCGCCGAACAGGGCTATGCGCCCGCTCAGTATGAAACCGGAGTGTGCTTTGAGGCGGGAAAGGGCACGGAAAAAGATCTCGCCGGGGCTTTTGAATGGTATAAAAAAGCCGCCGTCCGCGGTCATATTTTTGCGAGGCATAATCTCGGCGTATTCTACAGCAAGGGAATAGGCGTCGAGAAAAATCTCACCGAGGCTTTTGAATGGTATAAAAAAGCCGCCGAACAGGGCAACAGCATATCTCAGTACAATGTCGGAAATTGTTTAAAGGACGGCATAGGCGTCGAAGCCAATCCCGCCGAGGCTTTCGAATGGTATAAAAAGTCCGCCGAACAGGGCTACAGCTTTGCTCAGAATAATCTGGGAATGTGTTATGAAAACGGTATCGGCACGGCAAGAAGCTTTGACGATGCTTTGAAATGGTATAAAAAATCAGCGGCTCAAGGGTGTATGTTCGCAATGTATAATCTCGGAAATTATTATCATCACAGAAAAAATCCTCCCGAGGCAGTCAAATGGCTTACGATAGCGTCCAAATACGGAAGCCGCGAGGCAGTGCAGCTTCTCGAGAGATTTTATAAGCAGAGGAAAAAGGAATATCCCGAAAGAGTTCACCGCAAGAAAAAAAAGAAAAAATAAAACGGAATATAAAAACCGGGGAGATCCCCGGTTTTTATATTCCGCCGGGCTGCATGGGTGCGCAGTAAAACGGTGTTTTACGACCAACCCCGGACGCATGGGTGCGCAGTAAAACGGTGTTTTACGACCGGCCCGCGGTGCCGAATTTTTTTGATATTTGATTTATCCGGCGTTTCCCTAACATACCAGAAACACAATGGTTCCTTTATGAACATAGGATTTGGATTCGGTATTCGCAAGCAGAAGATGTATTTTAAGAATTGTCCCCTCTATCGAAAAAGATGCCCATCAGACTGTCCGAAAACCCATAGAATAGATACTTAAAAAAGATACGCTGAATTTTA
>JAFLUR010000276.1 GCA_022508725.1 Oscillospiraceae bacterium | reverse complement strand
AACGCTATTAAAAAAATCCCTACCAGTACAGTAATTACGAGTCTTATTTTTGACATTGCCGTTCCCCCAATGAATTCCGATTTATCTTCCAAAGATATTGTATCAAAAAATATCGGATACGTCAACCATAAAACGACAAATATCTGCAGCAACAGCACTTATTTTTTTAAGAGCCTGTTCAGTATCCGGAGATCACCGGATTTTTCTGCCGAAAATTTGCGGGAACACTTTGTGTATTTCAAGAATTTTGTGCTTTGCCTGCGGGAAAAGACGCCAAAAAGCCGATGATCGGAAGATGCTGAACAGACTCTGAAGAAAAGATTATGTTTAAATCAGCTCCTAATCCCGGTGTTCCTCCGAAGGTTTTATTTTCGATTAAAAAGTAAATGCCGTTATCATGATAAATCGTCATATTTGTCTTGTTTTTCCGGTTAATATGTGATATTATATAATAAAATCATATAAGGAGGAAGGATTATGAACAACATTCCAAAGGTAAAAATAGGTATAGCAGCGGTGAGCCGCGACTGTTTCCCGGAGAGTCTTTCGGTGAACAGACGAAAAGCGCTTGTAAAGGCGTATATCGAGAAATACGGTGCGGAGGATATTTACGAATGTCCCGTCTGTATCGTGGAGAGCGAAATACATATGAAGCAAGCGCTTGCGGATATTAAAGCGGCGGGGTGCAACGCGCTTTGCGTGTATTTGGGAAACTTCGGTCCCGAAATTGCCGAAACAATGCTTGCGCAGCAGTTTGATGGTCCGAAAATGTTCATTGCGGCGGCGGAAGAAAATATCGGCGTGCTGTCCGATGACCGCGGCGATGCGTACTGCGGTATGCTTAACGCAAGCTATAATCTGAAACTGCGCGGGGTTAAGGCGTATATTCCGGAATATCCCGTCGGAACGGCGGAGGAATGTGCGGATATGATCAACGGATTCTTACCGACGGCAAGAGCGATTATCGGTCTGTCGGAGCTGAAGATAATCTCATTCGGTCCGCGTCCGCTTAATTTCCTTGCGTGCAATGCGCCTATTTATCAATTATATCAATTGGGCGTTGAAATTGAGGAAAATTCAGAGCTTGACCTGTTCGAGTCGTTCAATAACCACGCAGGTGATAAGAGAATTCCCGAAGTTGCGGCGGATATGGCAAAGGAGCTCGGTGACGGCAATAAAAAGCCGGAAATACTTGAAAAGCTTGCACAATATGAGCTTACATTGCTTGATTGGATCGAATCTCACAAGGGTTCAAAAGCTTACACCGCAATTGCGGGCAAATGCTGGCCGGCGTTCCAAACGCAATTCGGATTTGTGCCGTGCTATGTGAACAGCCGCCTTACGGGACGCGGCATCCCCGTGTCATGCGAGGTTGATATTTACGGCGCATTGAGCGAATACATAGGCGTTTGTGTATCCGGGGATGCGGTGACATTGCTTGATATAAACAATACCGTTCCGAAAGAAATGTTTGATGCGGATATCTCGGGCAGATTTGACTACACGCACAAGGATACGTTTATGGGATTCCACTGCGGAAATACCTGCTCGACAAAGCTTGCGGCATGCTCCATGAAATATCAAAAAATTATGGCCCGTTCACTCCCGGTTGAGGTTACGAACGGAACTCTTGAGGGGGATATTGCTCCGGGTGATATTACGTTCTTCCGTCTGCAATCAACAGCAGATGCCAAGCTGCGCGGATATATCGCAAACGGCGAGGTTCTTCCTGTTGCGACACGCTCGTTCGGTTCAATCGGCGTATTCGCAATTCCGGAAATGGGCAGGTTTTATCGTCATGTCCTGATTGAAAAGAATTTTCCGCATCACGGAGCGGTTGCGTTCGGACATCACGCAAAGGCTCTTTTCGAGGTGTTCAAATATGTCGGTGTTCCGGTTGAGGAAATAGGATATAATCAGCCGAAAGGAATTCGATACATTACGGAAAATCCGTGGGGTTAAACCTATGAATTATTATATAGGAATTGATTTGGGCACATCATCGGTAAAAATGCTGATGATGGACTCGAGAGGCAAAATCGTAAAAAGCATATCGCGCGAGTATCCGTTGTATTTCCCGCGGGACGGATGGTCGGAACAAAATCCGGAGAATTGGTGGACGGCGGTATGCGACGGAATAAAGGAGCTTGCAGCCGGATCCTATAATGTGAAAGGCATCAGCTTCGGCGGTCAGATGCACGGACTTGTTATGCTTGACGATAACGATAACGTAATCCGTCCGGCAATTTTATGGAATGACGGAAGAAGCGCGAGGGAATGTAATTATCTGAATGAGGTTATCGGTAAAGATACGATATCGGAATACACGGCAAATATCGCGTTTGCGGGCTTTACCGCACCGAAAATTCTATGGGTTAAGGAAAACGAGCCGGAGAATTTCAAAAAAATCAGCAAAATTATGCTGCCGAAAGATTATATCGCATATCGAATGACGGGAGTTCACTCGACGGATATGTCAGACGCATCGGGAATGCTGCTGCTTGACGTAAAAAACAGAAAATGGTCGCGGAAAATGCTTGAAATCTGCGAAACAGACGAAAATGTCATGCCTAAGCTCTATGAGAGCAGTGATGTCACGGGGACATTAAAACCCGGAATTGCAGTCGAATTGGGACTTAACGCCGACGTTAAAGTAATTGCCGGAGCGGGTGACAACGCGGCGGCGGCAATCGGAACGGGAACGGTGGGAGACGGGAAATGCAACATTTCACTCGGCACATCGGGCACGGTGTTCATTTCTCAAAATGAGTTCTCGGTCGATAAAAACAACGCGTTACATTCATTTGCACACGCCGACGGAAGGTATCATCTTATGGGATGTATTCTCTCCGCTGCGTCATGCAACAAATGGTGGCTTGAAAAAATTTTAAGTACAAAGGACTATGACGGTGAGCAGAAGGATATAACAACGCTTGGGGAAAACAAAGTGTATTTTCTGCCGTATCTTATGGGTGAGCGTTCACCGCATAACGACCCGAACGCGCGCGGAATGTTTATCGGTATGAGTATGGACACGACACGAAGCGATATGACTCAGGCTGTTTTGGAGGGCACAGCGTTTGCACTGCGCGACAGCGTTGAGATTGCGCGTTCATTGGGACTTGATATAAAGCGCTCGACAATCTGCGGAGGCGGAGCGAAAAGTCCGCTGTGGTGTAAGATTATTGCGAACGTGATGAATACGGAAACAGTGACACTCAAAAACGATGAGGGTCCCG
>JAFLUR010000275.1 GCA_022508725.1 Oscillospiraceae bacterium | reverse complement strand
CGGTATTCAAGCAGGCTCTTGCGCAGGCGATAATGCTGAAAAGACAAAGAATACCCGCGGAGGCAATGTCGGCGCTAGATGAAAAAACAAATGAGCTGCTTATAAGAAACGCAAAAAATACCGTTGCGCAGTCAAAGATGACGACAGAGCTTGCGTCAAACAATTCCATCAAGATGGAAACGCTCGAAACAACATGGCGTACCATTATGTCGGGTATAGAGGAAACAAAGCAGATACAAGAGAGCGCGAGAAAACGCCGTGACGATGAGGTAAAAAGACTTGCTCAAATCAAAGATGAATTTGACAAGGCTTTTGTGAACAAACAAAACGCCTGACCGAATTCGAAAACATAATGTCAATTAAAACGGACGGCGGCTTGAGCCTCGTCCGGGAAAACATAAAGAAACAAAAATACAGGAGGAAAAGTCATGTCGATAAGTTTAACAAAGGGACAGAAAATAAGTCTTACAAAGGAAAAGCCGGGTCTTTCAAAGATTATGGCGGGACTCGGATGGGATGTGTCGAAATATGACACCGGAAGCGCGTTTGATCTGGACGCGACCGTGTTTATGACGGGCGCAAACGGAAAGGTCACTTCGGAAAAGGATTTTATTTTTTACGGCAATCTGAGTCATCCGTCCGGCGCGGTGATACATCGCGGCGACAATCTGACCGGAGAGGGCGAGGGTGACGATGAGCAGGTCGATGTTGATCTTTCGCTTGTTCCGGCGAATATAGAGAAGATATCGTTTGCGGTAACAATTTACGAGGCGGATAAGCGCAGGCAGAATTTCGGACAGGTATCGAACGCATTTATAAGAATTGTTGATGCGGTAAGCGGCGAGGAAATACTGCGTTACGATCTCGGCGAGGATTTTTCGGTGGAAACCTCCGTTGTTGTGGGCGAGCTTTACAGATATAATAATGAATGGAAATTCAATGCCATAGGCAGCGGATTTAACGGCGGTCTTGCGGCTGTGTGCGCGTCATTCGGGATAAACGCCGAATAATGAAGACGGTGTTTTAATAATTATACGGTAATATGCGGTAAAGGAGACGATTTTATGCCTATAAGTTTAACAAAAGGACAGAGGATAAGCCTGACAAAGGATAATCCGTCAATCAAAAGGATCATGGCGGGACTCGGATGGGATACCAATAAATACAGCGGCGCTTATGATTTCGATCTTGACGCGTCGGTATTTCTGGTAGGTGAGAACGGAAAGACCACCTGTGACGAGGATTTTGTGTTTTACGGAAATTTAAAGCATCCGTCCGGAGCGGTAGTGCATCAGGGAGATAACCGGACCGGAGAGGGCGAGGGCGATGATGAATGTATCGAGATCGATCTGTCGCTTGTTCCCGAAAAAATTCACAGAATAGCGTTTACCGTGACGATTTACGATGCGGATAAGCGCAGGCAGAATTTCGGACAGGTATCAAACGCGTATATAAGGATTGTTGACACAGAAAACGACGAGGAGATACTTCGCTACGATCTCGGCGAGGATTTTTCGGTGGAAACGGCTCTTGTTGTCGGCGAGGTATACAGAAACAACGGCGAATGGAAATTCAATGCCATAGGCAGCGGATTCAGCGGCGGTCTTGCCGCGTTATGCGCGAATTACGGAATAGACGCGGATGCGGAGTGACCGGAAGGAGATTTGATATGTCGGTAAAATTAAAAAAGGGACAGAGAATAAGTCTTTCAAAGGAAAGCGGCGGCCTTAAAAATGTCATGGTGGGACTCGGCTGGGACGAGGCTCAAAGCGGCGGAGGGTTTTTGAGTATTTTTAAATCCGTGCAGAACATAGATTGTGACGCAAGCGCTGTGCTTCTGTGCGATGATAAGCTTGTGAACAATGACGATGTCGTATATTACGGAAATCTCAACCATATGAGCGGATGCGTAATTCATCAGGGCGATAATCTGACCGGAGAGGGCGAGGGAGATGACGAGCAGATATGCGTGAGCCTTGAGAGGCTTCCGGAGAGATACAACAAAATCGTGGTTATCGTAAATATTTATGAGGCAAAAAAGCGCAGTCAGCATTTCGGAATGATAAACAATGCGTTCATAAGAATTGTTGATACCGACGCCGGAAAAGAATTGTGCAAATATAATCTTACCGATGATTACAGTGATGTGACGGGCGTTATTTTCGGTGAGATATACCGTCACGGCGGCGAGTGGAAATTCGGCGCGATCGGAGAGGGCGTAAGGGATGACGGTTTGGGTGATATTATAAAAAGATTTCGCTGAGAACCGGAAATGACAGTCCGGAACCGGTATTGTTTTTTATCGGGAAAACGGCATT
Source organism: Oscillospiraceae bacterium (assembly GCA_022508725.1). Classification (GTDB taxonomy): domain Bacteria; phylum Bacillota; class Clostridia; order UBA1381; family UBA1381; genus JAFLUR01. The sequence continues at coordinate 946 of JAFLUR010000275.1, read as the reverse complement.
ATTTTGAAAAAGACATTATTTTTTTAAGGAGGATTTTTTTATATGGATATAAAAGGTTTATCGGCTGCGGAGGCAGAGGAGTCAAGGCAGAAATACGGCGACAATTCCATGACCGAGCAGGAAACGCAAAGCTTTTGGAGCAAGCTGAAGGATAATTTCGGCGATCCTATGATAAAAATTCTGTGCGTTGCGCTTATTATCAATGTAATATTTACATTTTTGGGACAGACGGAATGGTATGAGTCGGTGGGAATAGCCATTGCCGTTATACTTGCGACGTTTGTTTCGACCTTTTCGGAATTCAGAAACGAGAATGCGTTTCAGAAGCTTCAGGAGGAAGCGTCGAGAATATTATGCAAGGTATACCGCAGCGGAGAAATAGTTGAGCTTTCGATAAATGATGTGGTTGTGGGCGACTGCATTCTTTTGCAGTCCGGAGATAAAATTCCGGCGGACGGTATTATAATCGACGGAAACATAAATGTCGATCAGTCGGTTCTCAACGGTGAGAGCAAGGAAGCCGTAAAGGTCGCGGTTCCCGATAATTACGAGGATAAAGACGAGGCTATGGATTTCCTGAATAAATATAAGGTATTCCGCGGCGCGGTTGTATGCTCGGGAAACGCGGTAATGAAGGTCACGGTCGTCGGCGATAAGTCGGTATACGGTCGGATAGCGGGAGAATTGCAGGCTGAGGATGAAAGAGAATCGCCGCTTAAGGTAAAGCTGTCAAAGCTTGCCGGAGGAATAAGCAAATTCGGATATATAGGCGGTCTTGCCGTTGCGGTGGCATTTTTGTTTAAAACCGTTATAGTTGACAACGGCTACAACATGGCGGAGATTACCGCATTTTGTTCCGACTGGAAAGTAATTATCCCCAATATAGTCAATGCGGTAATGCTTGCGGTCATTATCATAGTTATGGCGGTGCCGGAGGGTCTGCCGC
>JAFLUR010000274.1 GCA_022508725.1 Oscillospiraceae bacterium | reverse complement strand
GCTCTTTTCTATTCGTTCACGCTGTGAATTTTCACAGTCATTTTTCTCCTGCCGGTTATCTTTTTTGCTATCATCGGTATTGTTTATATAATCTGCGGACATTGTTATCCTCCTTGTATTATTTTATATTCGTTAGTATCTCCCGGAATTAAAAAAATATGATAAAAACAAATAATCGATTATGTATTGATTTCCGTCGGGAAATTTGGTATAATATAACGTGTGGATTTATCGAAAAAGAGAGGTGTTTTTTAATGTCTGAACGAGTTGCCGAATTTTTGTCCGGACGTATCGCGCAAAATATTGTTTCACTTATGACCGGTCTGGGCTTTTTTGGAATATCCCTTAAATTTATAAATGATTTTACCCGTGCGGGAGGGGGATTTCTGGGATTTGTATTTTTTCCGGCGATTTTCTGCGGAGCCGCATTGGTCAATATAAAGCTGATACGCAAAAATAATGAAGAAAATCGCCCCGGCGCGGTTTTGGGTATACTTTTGATTGATATTATGACTTTTATTTCAGGAATATTGTTTCTGCTTGAATTTTTAATAAATCATTTGCATTTATAACTTTTTTGTGATATAATAATAAGAGATAACTTGATAATGTTATTTATAACATCGATTTAATATATTTGGGAGGCATTGCTTGATGGCTAAAAAAGGCGATAACGAAATAAATATGGAGGCTATTGAAAATCAGAAGATTATCAATGTCGAGCTTAACAATGAAATGAAGCAGTCGTATATAGAATATGCGATGAGCGTAATAGTAAGCCGAGCATTGCCTGACGTCCGTGACGGTTTGAAGCCCGTTCACAGACGAATCTTGTATGATATGTACGAGTCCAATCTGCTGTATGAAAGCGATTTCAGAAAATCGGCGACTACCGTCGGTTCGGTTCTCGGTCATTTCCATCCTCACGGCGACAGCTCGGTATACGATGCGATGGTGAGAATGGCTCAGGACTGGTCGCTCAGATACCCGCTTGTATTGGGCAAGGGTAATTTCGGAAGCATAGACGGAGACCCGCCCGCGGCGTACAGATATACCGAAGCGAAAATGACCAAGCTTTCGGCACTTATGCTTGAGGATATAGAAAAGGATACCGTTAAATTCATTCCGAACTACGATGATAAGCAGACCGAGCCGGATGTTCTTCCGTCAAGATTTCCGCAGCTGCTTGTAAACGGTTCGAGCGGTATCGCGGTGGGTATGGCAACAAACATTCCTCCGCATAATCTGGGCGAGGTGGTTGACGGTATTATCGCCGTAATCGACGATCCCGAGCTTACGATAGAAGAATTGATGCATTATATAAAGGGACCGGATTTCCCAACAGCCGGAATTATCCTCGGACAGGCAGGTATAAGGAGCGCCTACACAACGGGCAGAGGACGAATTATAATGAGAGCCAGGACCGAAATTGAGGAAATGGCAAATCACAGCCGTATCATTATTACAGAGCTTCCGTATCAGGTAAACAAAGCAAGACTTCACGAAAAAATCGCGGAGCTTGTCAGAGACGGAAAGATAGACGGTATATCCGGACTCAGAGATGAATCGGATAAGGACGGAATACGGTTTGTTATCGAACTGAAACGTGACGCAAACGCAAATATTGTACTTAATAACCTGTATAAATATACACAGATGCAGGAGACATTCGGAGCCATAATGCTTGCTCTTGTCGGAAATGATCAAAAACAGCCCAAAATTCTTAATCTGCGTGAAATGATAGATTATTACATCGCTCACCAGGAAGAGGTCATAACCCGCAGAACACGGTTTGAACTGAAAAAAGCCGAAGAACACGCTCATTTGCTTGAGGGATACAGAACAGCTATCGACAATATAACCGAAATTGTCGAGATAATCCGCTCATCAAAAAACATTCCCGAATCAAAAGAACGTCTTACCGAACGCTTTGATTTGGATGATATTCAGTCAACGGCTATCGTGGAAATGCGTCTCGGACGTCTTACCGGCATGGAACGCGATAAGATAGATGAAGATTACCGCAAAACCACCGAAAATATCGAGGATTATAAGGATATTCTCGCAAACAGACAGCGTGTGCTTGATATAATCAAAACCGATCTTACCGAAATAAAAGCAAAATACGGTGACGAACGGCGCAGTGAGATATCATTCGATGTAAATGAGATCGATATCGAAGATCTGATCGATGAAGAGGAGATCATAATCACTCTTACCCATATGGGATATGTAAAGCGTATGCCGGTCACAACATACCGGAGCCAGCGCAGGGGAGGCAGGGGAATTTCCGGTGTTACCACCAAGGAAGAGGATTTTGTCGAACAGCTTATCACGACATCCACGCATAATACCATGCTTTTCTTTACGACAAAGGGTATGGTTTACAAATTGAAGGGGTATCAGCTTCCCGAGGCGGGACGCCAGGCAAAGGGCAGCGCTATAGTAAATCTGCTGCCTCTTGAATCGGATGAAAAAATATCCGCAACGATTGCCGTCGCAGATTTTGAAGACGGCAAATATCTCACCTTCATAACGAAAAAGGGTATGATAAAGAAAACAGACCTTATGGATTATTCAAAAATTCGTAACGGAGGTCTCAGGGCTATCGAGCTTAACGAGGGTGATGAACTCATAAAGGTAAGCATTACCGACGATACCAAGGATATAATCGTGGGAACTCACGAAGGTATGGCTATCAGATTTAAGGAAACGGATGTTCGTCCGACAGGAAGAATAACACGCGGAGTGCGCGCCGTAAGACTTAATGAAAACGATTATGTTGTGGGCGCAAGCATTGCCGAGGAAAATTCAACGCTGCTTGTTGTTACCGAAAACGGTTACGGCAAAAAGACCGATCTTGGCGAGTACCGTATGCAGTCAAGAGGCGGCAAGGGTATATTTACCTATAAAATAACCGATAAGACCGGCTGTGTTGCGGGTATGAACACGGTAACAGACAATGACGATATAATGATGATAACCTCCGAGGGAATCGTTATTCGTCTTTCAACGGAGGATATAAGCACATTCGGCAGACAAACTCAGGGCGTTCGTCTTATGAAGCTTGATGATAACGTAAAGGTGGTAAGCATTGCTCTTGCCGCAAAAGAAGAAGAGTCGGAGGATGATGCGGGAGTCGATGATACGCCGGAATTGCCGCCGGACGATCACGGAAGCACATCGGATGAATAATTTCAGAAATATTTATTAAAGGAAACACCGGTTTAAAGGTAATCAAAAAATAATTTACGAAAAAATATACG
>JAFLUR010000273.1 GCA_022508725.1 Oscillospiraceae bacterium | reverse complement strand
GAGAGATTATTATTCAAAACAGATATTGAGAAGCTGCACAAAGGGCGATGAGCTGTATATAGGCGGATATGATGATCTGCTTGAGCTTGCGGGGGACACCGACAGACACCGCGCTTTTCAGCAGACGGTGGAAACAAGCGCGCTTGTAATATGCATCGATATATGCAGGGAAGAAATATGGTCCGGGTATACAAAGCAGGAAAAGGATACGATCGCGGATTTTCTTTTGAGCTATGCCTGCGCGGGTACCGTGCCTCAGAATTGGCGGCTGTTTAATATGCTTGTTATGGCTTTTCTTTATAAGGAGGGCTATGAAATAAACAAGGACGTAATGCGTGAGCATGCGCAGATAATCCTCGGATATTATGCCGGAGACGGATGGTATCGCGACGGACATTCGTTCGATTATTATTCCTGCTGGGCATTCAATGTGTACGCTCCGATATGGAATCGTTGGTACGGATATGAAAACGAGCCGTATATTGCGGCGGAGTTTGAAAAAAATTCAAACGAGCTTATGAAAACATATCCCGATTTTTTCGATCGAGACGGTTTTACAAATATGTGGGGAAGAAGCGGTTTATACAGAAATGCGGCAACAAGTCCGTTGTACGAAAATCTCACCTTAAACAACAGTTCGGTCAATGCGGGTCTTGCCCGGAGAATTGCCTCCGGTTCTCTTCTGCAATTTTTTACAAGAGATGATTTTCTCGAAAACGGAGTGCCTTCGATGGGATTTTACGGGAGATTTGTACCTCTTATACAGGGGTATTCCTGCGCGGAATCGGTATATTGGCTGGGCAAAGCGTTTTTGTGCCTTGCATTGCCCGAGGACAGTCCGTTCTGGACGGAAAAGGAAAACAACGGTTCATGGGATAACCTTGGCGGCAAAGAGGTCAAACAAACGATTCTTGACGGACCGGCATTGTGTTTTACAAATCATAACGCAAACGGAGAAACGATTCTTCGCACGGGAAAGGTAGTGCTTAAATGCGGAGATACTCACGGTATGCATAACTATTCTAAGCTCTGCTGTAACAGCAAATATCCGTGGGAGGCGGAGCCGTCGGAAAATATCGAGGCTATGCAGTATGTGCTGAAAAATAACGGCGATGAAATACAAAAATGCAACGTCACATTTTGGTACGGATGCCGTAACGATGTGCTTTACCGCAGACAATTCTTTAATTATAACATGAATACGCAGACGCATTGGATGCAGACCTTGAATCTTGCGGATTTCCCTGTGGAATACGGTATAATGCGTGCGGATAAGCTGAGATTATACCGTACACCGATAGAGCTTACGCTCGGCTCATACGGTTTCCCGGACAACGGCACCGAGATAATTCGCAAAAACAGCGGCAGCGCAAAAGCGATAATCCTAAAAGGAACCGATCATATCGGCAGGGAAAAACAGCTTGCAATGACAATATACGCGGGCTGGGACGAGATTGATCTGATCCGCAGCACAAACACGAATCCGGATTCGGAAAACTCATTCGTTATATATGCGAAAACGTCGCGTACAAAGCAATACGGATATGAAGAGTTTATTCTTATTTCCCAGACAATAACAAAAGAAAGTCATATCGATTTTGATGATGACGAAATTTTTCCGATATCGGATATAAAATATACCGACAAAGAAAAATGCGGAGGATACGGACCGGTTGTAATTACCCTAAAAAACGGTATAAAAAGAGAAATCGATTTCGGCGGGATCGAAGGAGGTCTCCTGCTTTGATAAACGGCTGATTTCGGGAAATAACGGCAAAACTGCGGTTACGGGTTCGGTAAAATTACCCCCGTATGCGGCACAAAATACGGTTTGTGTCCAAAAAAAATATATTATTTTGCAGAAAAAATTTATTGACGCTTGAAAAATATTCATAAGTATGTTATTATAATAATCAGTGGCATTATTGTCATAAAATATCCGACAGATATGAAAGGAGAATTTACATGAAGTATTCAAGTGAAGTAGAAAATATGTGCCCTTTGGTAAAGGGTGTATATCACGGACCGGCGCCCATTCCTCAGGAAGGAAAATGGACACAGGCAAAGGAAATCAAGGATATTTCCGGTTTGACGCACGGTGTGGGCTGGTGCGCACCTCAGCAGGGAGCTTGTAAGCTGACATTAAATGTAAAGGAGGGTGTTATTCAAGAAGCGCTCGTTGAAACGATAGGATGTTCGGGCATGACTCATTCGGCGGCTATGGCATCCGAAATTCTTGTGGGTAAAACAATTCTTGAGGCTCTCAACACGGATCTTGTGTGCGACGCAATAAACACGGCAATGAGAGAGCTTTTCCTTCAGATCGTTTACGGACGCACACAGACAGCATTCTCGGAGGACGGTCTGCCGATCGGTGCGGGTCTTGAGGATTTGGGAAAAGGACTGCGTTCACAGGTGGGTACTACATATGCGACTCTTAAAAAGGGTCCTCGTTATCTTGAACTTGCGGAAGGCTATATTACAAAGATCGCCGTTGATGCGGAGGATCAGATTATCGGTTACAAGTTTGTACACCTCGGCAAGATGATGGAAATGATCTCAAAGGGTACGGATCCTAAGGAAGCTATGGAAAAGGCAAGCGGTCAGTACGGTCGTGTTGACGATGCTGTCAAGCTTTTAGACCCGAGACACGAATAATAGAAGGAGGGACAAGAACAATGGCATTATTTGAGAGTTATGAAAGAAGAATAGATCAGATCAACGCAGAGCTTGCAAAGCACGGTATTTCCTCTGTCGAAGAGGCAAAGAAGATTTGCGACGACGCAGGCGTTGACGCATACAATATAGTAAAGGGCATTCAGCCCATATGCTTTGAAAATGCCGCATGGGCATATGTTGTGGGCGCGGCTGTTGCTATAAAAGACGGTGTAAAAACAGCTGCGGAGGCTGCCGAAAAAATCGGACTCGGCTTACAGTCCTTTTGCATACCCGGTTCTGTTGCGGATGACAGAAAGGTAGGTATAGGTCACGGCAATCTGGGAGCTATGCTTTTGAGAGATGAAACAAAATGCTTTGCATTTCTTGCCGGTCACGAGTCTTTTGCGGCGGCGGAGGGAGCTATCGGTCTTGCGCGCAGTGCAAATAAGGCAAGAAAGGAAGATCTCCGCGTTATCCTTAACGGTCTCGGTAAGGACGCGGCTCAGGTCATTTCGAGAATTAATGGATTTACATATGTAAAAACTCAATTTGATTATTATACCGGCGAGCTTAAAATTCTGGAGGAAAAGGCTTATTCAAACGGTGAACGTTCAAAGGTTCGCTGCTACGGA
>JAFLUR010000272.1 GCA_022508725.1 Oscillospiraceae bacterium | reverse complement strand
CTGAGGATCTTTTCATCCGTTTCGCCCAGCTCATAAAAGCATTTTTTCCCCACAACAAGTCTTTTTTCCGCGCGCAAAAGCTCCGCCGCCGAATTGTTTATATAATCTATGATGATGTCATACGGTTTTTTGTCCTTGTTAAGCAAAATACCCGCCATAAAAAATCCCACCGACATATTTTCAAAAACGGATATTGTTTTCTTGAAAATATCACTGTCCGATGCGTTCGGGCGTATATTTTCCCCGTCGCGGAGCAGGCAGAGATTAAACAGAATACATTCGATAAGCGTTACGCCGTTTTCATAAAAGACGCAGCCCGAAAAGGACGCGCCGTAAATTTCGCCCTGTTTGGTTATTATACGGTAATTTGCCGCGCACATACGGTTTCCGTCCGCGATCTGCGCCTTGATCGACTGCATAAGCGGACGATAGTCGTCCTCATGCACATAGCCCGAAAAATCATTCTTCTCCGCTATTTCGATATAGGAATAACGGAATATATGTTGAAAATTCGCATCGGCATTTACAATTACCCTGTTATCCGGATCGAGTACAAACCGGCAGCAGACCGGATTGTTTACTTTTAAATTTGAATAATAGCTGTTCATTGCAAGACTCTCCTTAGTACCGAACATAAAATATTTATATTCTCACTTAACCTCTTTCATATAATTATAAAATAAAATATGATTTTTTTCAATATCTTTTTCAAATATATTTTATATTCTCATAACACAGCGTTTAAAAAATTCCGCCCTTTCCTCAAAATCACGGAATGCGTCAAAGGCGGTCGATGCCGGAGAAAGCAGCACCGTATCGCCCTCTGCCGCCGCGCGTGCCGCATATGCCGCCGCCTCGGCATAATTTGCGGCGCTCATATACCGTATTCCGCTTTTTTCCGCGACGCGGTTTATCTCCGCGGCATTTTCACCTGTCGTTATAAGCAGCTTCACCTTGCTTCTGAACGGTTCCTCAAGAGAATCATAAGGAACACCCTTGCCTCTGCCGCCGGCAAGCAGTATCACCTTTTTATCGTATGCCGACAGGGTCGCCGCCGTTCTGTCGGGAGAGGAATCGATCGAGCTGTCGAAATAATTCACGCCGTTCACACAGCCGATAAACATATTCCTGTGCGGCACTCCCCGAAACTCCTCCGCCGCGGCGATCATCGCGTTTTTGCCGCATATATCCATGACAGCCGCCGCTGCCGCCATATAATTTTTTATATTAAAATCGCCCGGTATCTTTATTTTTGACGTATCGAAAAATTTTTCGCCGCCCGCGTAAATATATCCTCCGCGAAAAAACACATCCGCGTCGCTGCTGCGGGTCGAAAAATAAACCGTTTTTTTCGCGCCGCAAAATCCTCTTACAATTTCGTCGTCATAATTCAAAACAGCCTTTTGGGGACAAGTGCACATGATATTCTTTTTTGCGCCTATATATTCCTCCATGCTTTTATGCACATCAAGGTGATTGGGGTATATATTCGTCACAACCGCCGTATGAGGTGATTTTTCCGCATCGGACAGCTGAAAGCTGCTCAATTCCGCCGCGACAAAAGCATCCGGCGGAAGATTTATGTAGTTCATGAGCGGAACACCCGTATTTCCGCCGATATATGCCTTTTTTCCGCTTTTTTTAAGCATTTCGTATATAAGAGCGGTTGTGGTGCTTTTTCCGCTGCTGCCGGTTATTCCTATTATCCGCGCCTTTGTGCCTGCAAAGAACAGCCGGACGTCGGATGTCAGGACCGCGCCGTTTTTTTGCGCATCGACTATCTCGGGTATATCGGCTCTTATTACCGGTGTCTTTACAAGTATATCGCAATCAAGCTTCTCCGTATATTTTTCTCCGGTTTTTATCGAGGTACAGTATTTTAAAAATTCTCCGGTAACTCGGGTTTTGTCATACTCGCGAAGCTCTATGTCCGCGCCCAAGCCGTGAGCGTATTTCATAACCGCCGCATTGCTTCTGCCCGCTCCGAGCAAAATTACCTTTTTACCTTTAAAATCCATAATATCCCCTCCGCTTTCAATTTCAAGTTATGCGGATACCCTTTCCGTATATATTTATTCCGTATTTTTGGGTTTTATTCGGGATAAAGGACGCGGTCGGAAATTTTGTATCAGCCGGACAGCCGGTGCGCTGAAGGGGATTTTCAAAAAACGGCAGAGCAGATAAAAAAACGCCGCTCCACTCATCGTGAAACAGCGTTTTTATGTATAATCACAATATTATTTTACGATTATTTTCTTACGGTAACGGTCTGTGTATCTCCGTCCCATGCAACCTCTGCGCCCAAGTTCTCGGAAATAAATCTGATCGGAACCATTGTTCTTTCATTGATTATCTGAGCCGGCACATCAAGCTCAACAGCCGCGCCGTCTATATCCGCGCTTGTCGAACCGATGGGGAGCTTAATGGTCTTGCCGTCAAGAGCGATTATCGCCGTTGACGAAGCGGCGTCCCAATCAACCTGTGCACCTATCGCCTCGGAAATAAATCTTACCGGAACAAGAGTTCTGCCGTCAATAATCACAGGCGCCGAATCAAGCGTTGCAGCCTCGCCGTTTATTGTAGCGTCGGTAGAGTTGATAACAAGCTTAACTTCCCGTGTTCCCTCGGTTGTTGTTCCCGCCGACGGTGCCGAAACCGCAGGAGCAGCCGAAAGCTTTGACGAATCAAAAGCGTCCTCGGTGAACTTATTCGGAACGAGTGTAACGTTCGGAGTCGGCTGTGTCTTATAGCCGTCTATCGTATCGCTGAGATAGAAGCTGATGTGAGGCGGCTGATTGTATGCTACGTTATATGTAGCCGCGCCTATTCTGTAAATATCATCGTGCATGAATGTCGAGAAGTTGTATTCCGTCGGAATTGTTGTTGTAACAACTCTCAAAACATAATCCGGCGTAATCTTGTTGAATTCGTATTCTCTGTTTGCGCTTTCAACAAAGATATTAATCTTTTCTTCCTTCTGACCTACCTGCTTGTATGTCACGATCTCTTCACGCCAGTCACCGATAATATCAGCCTGAGCGTTTATATTACCCTTTGTGCCGTTTATCGAATTACCGTCCGCAACAAAGATATCTTCCAATTTCTGTGTCGAATCATTCCATTTTGCGATGGTCACATGATCCTGAAGCTGATCGGTAAGACCGCCGTCCCAGTAAATTCTGCCGTTCATCGACAAGCCGAGATCGGCAAGCTGTGTTCCGTCGCTGTCCCAATAACCCGAGCTTCCCGCGCCCCACAAAACATAAGGTTTATCTTTAAAGCCTATGTTTCCTATC
>JAFLUR010000271.1 GCA_022508725.1 Oscillospiraceae bacterium | reverse complement strand
GGGCGTTTTATGACTGCAGCAGTTTGGAAACCGTAAAAGTCCCGGAAGGAATAACAAGTATAAAAAATACCGCGTTTACATTATGCACAAGTTTAAAAGACATATATTTTGCCGGAACGGAAGCGGAATGGAAAAAAATGACCGGAGGTGTGCCTGACACCCTGCACTGCGCCGCAACGGCAAGAGGAACCTGCGGAGATAATCTGACATGGGAGCTTAAAGACGGAGTACTTACAATGAACGGTTCGGGAGATATGACCGATGAGGATTATTATTATAAAATACCGTGGTATGATTACAGAAAGGAAATAACGTCTGTTGTGATACCGGAAACCGTAACGAGCATAGGCGGTTATGCGTTTTATGAGTTCAGCGGTTTGGAAAGTATAGAAATCCCGGCAGGCGTAACAAAAATAGGAGACAATGCGTTTGAGGACTGTACCGGCTTGCAAAGCATAGAAATCCCGGAGAAGGTAACAAGCATAGGAAGCAACGCGTTTAAGGACTGTACCGGCTTGCAAAGCATAGAAATCCCGGAGAAAGTAACGAGCATAGGAAGCGGCGCGTTTGAGGACTGTACCGGCTTGCAAAGCATAGAAATACCCAAGGGCGTGACAAGCATAGAAGGCAGCACGTTTTACGGCTGCACCGGCTTGAAAAGCATAGAAATTCCCGAGGGCGTGACAAGCATAGACGCTTATGCGTTTGCGAATTGTACCGGCTTGGAAAGCATAAAAATTCCCGAGGGCGTGACAAGCATAGAAATGTGGACTTTTTCCGGTTGTTCAAACCTGAAAAGCGTGGAAATCCCGGAGAGCGTTACGGAAATAAGCGGCAGGGCGTTTAATGAATGTGACAGTCTGACTGATGTGTATTACGCGGGAACAGTACAGCAATGGAATGAAATAAATATAAATTACGCCTATAACGATTCGCTTGAAGAAGCGGAAATACATTTTGCGAAGCAGGAGCTGCACAACGGAACCTGCGGCAAAAATTTAACATGGGAGCTTAAAGGCGATGAACTTACGATAAGCGGCACGGGAAATATGACGGATTGGTCTGATGATTCTCCCGACGTTTCTTATGCGCCGTGGTATGATTATGCGGAGGATATAAAATCGGTCGTTATTGAGGACGGCATTACAAGCATAGGCGACATGGCATTTTACGATTGTGACGGCTTGGAAAGCGTAAAAATTCCGGCAAGTGTCACAAGTATAGGAAATTGGGCGTTTTTCGGGTGTTACGGATTAAAAGACGCAGAAATCCCGGAGGGCGTTAAAAATATAGGCAATTATGCGTTTATCAGCTGTAACCGTTTAACGGAAATAAAAATCCCGGCAAGTGTTACAAATATAGGCAATTATGCGTTTGAGGGCTGCGCAGGCATAACAAGCGTGGAAATCCCGGCAAACGTTGCAAGTGTGGGAGTAGGCGCATTTTCTCACTGCCGCAAACTGACGAACATAACCGTATCGGCGGATAATAAGAACTATACGGCGGAAAACGGAATATTATTCAGCAAGGATATGACCCAAATAGTATGTTATCCTGTAGGAAAAGCGGGAACAAGCTATACAATCCCGAACGGAGTGACGAGTATAGCGGACGGTGCCTTTTCGGATTGCACCTCTTTAACAAGCGTAACAATTCCGGATGGGGTTAAGATCATAGGCGCTGATGCGTTTTACGGCTGCACCGGTCTGTCGGGAATAGATATCCCGGAGAGCGTGACGAGCATAGGAAACAGTGCGTTCTACAACTGCGGCAATGTGACAAGCGTGGAAATCCCGGCAAATGTCGCGAGTATAGGAGATATGGCGTTTGCAAACAATCGCAGATTGACAAGCATAAATGTGTCGGAGAATAATAAAAATTACATATCGGCGGACGGAATATTGTTTAACAAGAATATGACCGAACTGATGTGTTATCCGGCAGGAAAAGCGGGAACGGGTTATACGATTCCGGACAGCGTAACAAGCGTAGGTAACGGCGCGTTTGCCCGTTGTGCCGCCCTGACAAGCATAGAAATTCCGGATACCGTCAATAATATAGGAGACTGGGCATTCGGCGGCTGCAGCGGTTTGACAAGCATAAAAATTCCGGACGGCATAACAAGCATAGGAGAGGAAACATTCTCCGATTGCGAAAATTTAAAAAGAGTGGATATCCCGGAGAGTGTAACAAGCATAGGGATGTATGCGTTTGGCGGCTGCAGCAACTTGGAAAACATAAAAATTCCGAGCGGCGTTACAACCATAGAAGACGAAACATTCTGGGGATGTGAAAGCTTAGAAAGCATAGAAATCCCGAACGGCGTTACAAGTATAGGCAAATGGGCATTTTCCGATTGCTATGGCTTGGAAAGCATAAAAATTCCGGACAGCGTCGTAAGCATAGGCGATTATGCGTTCAGCAGCTGCAGCGGTTTAACAGGCATAGAAATTCCGGAGGGCATTGCAAGCATAGGAAAAGGTATGTTCGAGTATTGTGAAAGCTTATCGGAGATAGAAATTCCGAACGGCGTTACAAGCATAGAACGAAGCGCTTTTATCGGTTGTTATAACTTGGAAAGCATAACGATACCGGCAAGTGTGACAAGTATAGGAGTTTCGGCTTTTGCTTACTGTGAGGGATTAAGCGACGTATACTACGGCGGAACGGAAACGTTGTGGAAAAATATATCCGTATCTTCAGGAAATCAAGATCTTACTTCCGCTGAAATACATTACGGCGATGTGGATACTTTGCCGACCCCCACCCCGAAACCGGAGACAAAATACACTGTTGACGATATTCAGATATCGGGCGGAACGGTCAGCGTAAAGGTAACAAAATTGACGGGTACCGGCGCAAAGCTCATTGTATCATCATATACAAAGGGCGGAGATTTTATTGGAGTTGCGTTTAGGGATATCAACTCGGACGGAACGTTTGACCTGAAACTCGATACCGACGGTGCCGACTATGTTTCGGCATTTATATGGGATGGTTTTTCCGATATGACGCCGGTAAGCAATAAGACGGATAAGGATTTGTAAATAAAGCAATATGGGATACGGTCGCAGATTGTGACCGTATCTTTTTTGCCTGAAAATCAGATTTGTTTTATCCGTATGCTTACCGACTCCATGGACTCGTCGGATTTATTATACCTCTCTCAGACTCCCTTGGGTAGCCGCGCGGGTTTATTGAGCGCATACTCAAGCGATTTTACAAATATTTTCGAATTCTGTACGGTACTGTTATGTTATAATTGATGTGTGACAAAAAGAAAGAGAATAGTTCCCAAATA
>JAFLUR010000270.1 GCA_022508725.1 Oscillospiraceae bacterium | reverse complement strand
CCCAGCCGCCCGCATGTGTCAATGTATGGCGTATACGAGTATAATATTGCCAAGCTGATATCAACTTATTCTGTGACGTTAGGATTTCAGATGAACCGTCTGATAACTCGAATATGAACTTTTCTCGTAAATCATCACTTTTCAAGCTGTCAAAGAGCCTACTAATAACGTTAGTCTCTTTTATTGAATCACTTGGGATTCCCCTTGATACAAGATATTCTTTTATAGCCTGTTCACATACTGCATATATCATCAAAAATTCAATTGCTTTTTCGTACCAGTCTAACGGATTTACCTTTTGGGATTTCAAACTGTTAAACAGTTCTATAGATATTCCTCTATTTTCCTTTCTACGCCGCATTACGGCTGGATTCATAATTCCAGACGCTAAAAACTGTATAGTCGCAAAACTTTGATCCTCATTAAACTGATTAAGGCCAATAACCAAATCCCACTGTTCATCTTCTGATAGAAGTCCGCTCGCATATGCTATAAATGCATCGTTGATTTGTATAAAACTATACTGATAATAAAAGTTTTTGTAGAATTCTTCGCTGTCATCCGTTGGAATCAACGGACTGAATGTAGCTTCTAGCATTGCAAAGATCTCCTTTCGTTTTTGAACTTTAGAACTATATTCATTATATCTTAAAGACAACATTTTTGCAAGTGCTGATTATTAGTTGATTCATTAGGGATGCACGCGTAATATACAAACTAAAATGGTGACAACTTTTTGACAACCACCACTGCGTATTTTTATGCTCTTTTGTGTTATCATATGAATACCATAAATAGAAAAATATCGCATAAACACTATATTTTCAAGTATTTATGCGATATTTTAAATTGGTGGAAGAGGATGGATTCGAACCATCGAAGCGAAACGCAACAGATTTACAGTCTGCCCCCTTTGGCCACTCGGGAACTCTTCCGTATAACGGGAATAAAATTTATTTGATTGTTATTTCAGGCTATTCCCGTCTGGAGCCGGTGATGGGACTTGAACCCGCGACCTGCTGATTACAAATCAGCTGCTCTGCCAATTGAGCTACACCGGCATATTATCAAAGAAAATGGTCGGGATGACAGGATTTGAACCTGCGGCCCTCCGGTCCCAAACCGGATGCGCTACCAAACTGCGCTACATCCCGATAGGACATGCCGCTTGACGACCGTATTATTTTATCACGTCTTATTTTTATCCGCAACGCTTAAAACCGGAATAAAATGCGTTTATATCCCAAAAAAACGCATTTTATTTTCCGTTTTCTCTTATTATCGCAGTTTTTTATATTTTTTACCCCGATTATTTACCCGTTTTATCAAACCTGTTATTTTCATAAAATCACGCATAATTATATACAGCAGCGCAATGCCGGTTATACCGCATATTCTGTACGCATTCTCTATAAGGCCGGAAAATCCGACGCCTGACAAGAAAAATCCGCACGCGCATACAAGAAGAGAGCATATATATTTGTTAAGCCCCGATGCGGCTCCGAGCCGGTTCACCGTGCCGAATCCGCTTGAAAATGCGGTTGTCATAACGGATACCGAAAGGATCGCCGTGTATATCAGTCCGGGAATCTTTCCCTCGCGTGATACTATTGTAAGCATCGGAACCGAACCGAGCTCTGTTTTTCCGTAATATATTTTTATTACCGTCCACAAAAGCACTATCATTATCAGAAAAAAGCCGCCCGATATCTTCCCCGCAAGAGCCGCCTGTCTGCGTGATTTTATAATTCCGCTCATATTGACGGCTATTACCGCCGCCGTGAGCAGATTGTAGCTCGTATACCCAAGCGATGAAATTATTATGTTATCGGACAATCCTTTTATTCCGCCCGCAAACACCGACATTTCACGGAAGAACAATATATACAGGCATACGCCGATTATGCCCGCGATCATAAAAGGCGACAATGCGGCATTGACGACGGCGATACCCTTTATATCAAAGCAAAAGCAGACAAAGCAAACAAGGCATACCCCAAGTGCGGCAAAGCCTTCCTTAACGGATGCCGTATCGCTTATAAGCGTTGCCGCGCAGGCTGTCATTGTTCCGAATACGCACAGCATGAACACCGTTACCAGAACATCAAAAAACACCGTACCCTTTTTGCCTGCCGAAAACCTCAAATAATCGGCAAAATCGGTTATTCCGTTCATTCGGCATCTTTCAAGTATACCGAACAGAGCCGCCCCCATAAGAATACCGACCGCCGCCGCTCCCAAAAGGCTTGCATTTCCGTATTTTACAAAAAAGCTTACTATTTCCTGCCCCGAAGCAAATCCGGCGCCTATCACGGTGGCAATATATACTCCGCTTATTATAAGTACATTTTTCATATTTCGTTCTCCTCCGTACTCTTTTCCGAAATATTGCCGAGCGTATTCATAATTTTCTTTGAAAGCATATCGGACATACGCTCCGTGCCGCGGGACTCTATACCGAAGCGCATATGCTCAAGCCGTTCCACTCTTTCTTTAAGCTCCGCCATATCCGATTTCATCATTTGCAGCATTATTATTATTTTTTCTTTTTCCTTATTTATATGAAAATCCCCCGCACCCGCGGTATGCCGAATATCCGGTTTCTCACCGAAAAGCTTTATCCCGTATTCCCTCTCGGACGCGTATTCGTAAACAAAGTTATCTCCCTTTTGTATCATATACATTTGTACCGAAGAGTTATTGTTTAAAAAGCGCATGGGCGTATTGAATGTATTTCCCCCGTCGTCGCTTTCGGCATATCTGATAAATCCGCCGCTCTGCCATACAATAAGCAGCTTTGTGCCTCTTTCGGATATTATCGGTCTTTCCGCATATTTGTCCTCAATAACCTCGTTTTTTCCGCAGACTATGCCGTTTTCGGTTTTATAGATCATTATATCCTCACCGTGAAAATTTATTATATGAGCCGAGCCGGCATTTTCCGCCACGGGAATAAAGCCGTCCGGCATACCGTCGGAAAAATCCTTATACCCCAAAAAGCCGTCCGAATTTTGATAATACACCTTGTTGTCACAGAGCATAAACGAATCGTCCTTTACGGTGTCCACTGTGACCGGCATGGCATTCATTCCGAGAATACAATATATGAGCAGTATTTCATCACCGTAATCGGCTGTGTAAACAAGACTTATCCTATGATCACATTCATACATCATAAGCCTGCGCGCAAATATTTTTCCGTTTGATTTTATGATGGTATGACCCACGCCGCCGTTTTTTATATACACAATGTCTCCCTGCTTGTTTATGCATAATATATGCATAATGCCGTTGGCGTCCTTCTTTACGCAAAAATCCTTTACGGGG
>JAFLUR010000027.1 GCA_022508725.1 Oscillospiraceae bacterium | reverse complement strand
CCGGCAGAAAAATCCACTCAAAAATCTAACGATTGGAGGAATACAAACAGGCTCTAAGTTGATCAAAGCCTGTTTCTGCATCCTCCAATCATCATCTTTTCAGCATATTTTCCATCCGGCTTTGCCCGGAATTTTTGAAATACACAAAGTATTCCCGCAAATTTCGTACCGGCAGAAAAATCCGCTCAAAAATCTAATGATTGGAGGAATACAAACAGGCTCTCAGCCGACTGCGACGGCAGATTCCTCAAAGAGGAAGCCGGGAAACGCAAGCACACCCGGAGGGGGTAATACCTTTATTTTCAAAAAATTGATTTTTACGGATACAAAGTATTTTTTCTTGACTTTAAAAATCCGGTGTGATATACTAAATATAACCATAAAGGAAATAAAAACTATATTAAGGAGGTAAAAAAATGTTCAAAAAATCAATGTGTGCCATATCGACGGCTCTTGCGCTGTCGATGACAGCGGCGCTCATTCCGCAAACAGTATTTGCGGAGAATGAACGCGAAGAGGAAAATGACTACATAAACCTAATCGAGAGTTATTCCCTCGATGTGACTCCCGAGTCAATGACGGGTAAGAGTGCGGAAAATCCGCTGTATCCGCCGGCAAACGGCTTTGAGTCGTTTATTGACTTGCCTGCTGACGATGTGCCGATGCTGATGGAGGAAGGCAGCAACAGCGGCTTATTGGGCGATGCTCTTCTTTCGTGGACTCTTTCGGATGACGGAACTTTGACAATAAGCGGAAACGGCGCTATGCCTGATTTTGATTACACTCAAAGACCTTGGGATTATACAAAGGTAAAGAAAGCCGTAATCGGCAGCGGCGTGACTTCTATCGGAAAGGACACATTTTATAATTGTTCCAACCTGACGAGCGTAACGCTTCCAAGCAGCGGTTTAACCAAAATAGGGGATCGCGCATTTCAATACTGCAGAAACCTTACAGGCATAACAATTCCGAACAGCGTAACTTCTATCGGAACTTCTGCATTTTCCGGATGCTACGGTATGACAAGCGCAACTGTTTCCACAGGTATTACCTCTATTCCGAGTTCTGCATTTTCCGGATGCAGCGGTTTGACAAGCATAACGATTCCAAGCGGTGTGAAGTCTATCGGAAGCTATGCATTTTACGGATGCAGCGGTCTGAAAGGCATAACGATTCCGAGCGGTGTGACATCTGTCGGAAGTTATGCATTTGATTCCTGCAGCGGTCTGACAAGCATAACGATTCCCGACAGCGTGACGTCTATCGGAGAAAGGGCATTTGAATACTGTACGGGTTTGACAAGTGCGACAATTTCCGCAAGTGTCACCTCTATTCCGGATTATGCGTTTTACTCCTGCAGTAACCTGGGAAAAATAACTTTTAACGGCAGTGTGACTTCTATCGGAAGTTATGCGTTCCAATCATGCGGTAAACTGACGGGTATAGCACTTAATAAAGTGACTTCTATCGGAAGTTATGCGTTTAAAAACTGCAGCAGTCTGACAGGTATAACATTTTCCGAGGGTTTGGATACCATCGGATATGAGGCATTTTGCAACTGCACCGGTTTGACAAGTATAACTATTCCCAAGACCGTTACGAGTTTCGGAGGTTCTGCATTTTCCGGATGCAGCAGCGTAACAAGTATAACAATCCCCAAGGAAGTGACTTCTATCGGAAGCGGCGCATTTTCCGGATGTACCGGAGTAAAGACAGCGGGTCCCATCGGCGGCACTTATGATTATAAGTTCGGGTGGACGGATTCGATTCCGGGTTATGCGTTTTACGGATGCAGCAATCTGACAAGCGTGACTATTCCGAATGAGGTGGAATCATACGGAAGCTACGCATTTTCCGGCTGTAACAAATTGACAACCATACCGTTTTACGAGAGTCTGAAAACTATCGGAGGCGGTGCATTTTCCGGCTGCAGCAGTCTGGAAAAAGTAATAATTCGCGATGGAGTGACTTTCACCGGAACCTCTGTATTCAGCGGATGTACAAAAATAACAACGGCGGGCCCCATCGGCGGCGGTTACAGTTACGAGTTCGGATGGAAAGAGGATTCCGTTCCGGATTATGCGTTTTCCGGAGCAAACTATCTGACGAGCGTGGCTGTTCCGAGCACCGTGACTGAAATCGGAAAGTATGCGTTTGACGGATGCAGCTCTTTGTCGAGTGTGAATATTCCCAAAGCGGTGACTTCTATCGGAGAGGGCGCGTTTAAAAATTGCAGAGCATTTACAAGTTTCAGTATTCCCGAGGGCGTAACTTCCATTGAATCGAGTGTATTTTACGGCTGCGCCGGTCTGCCGAGTCTGGATATTCCCGAGAACGTGACAAAAATCGGAAATGCTGCATTTTACGGCTGTACCGGTCTGTCGGGCTTGGATATCCCCGAGAAGGTGGCATCTGTCGGAGCTTCAGCATTTTACAACTGCACTAAGCTTGAAAGCCTGACTATCCCGGCGGGAGTGCCGTCTATCGGAGACAGTACGTTTTATAACTGCACGGCTCTGAAAAATGTCGATATTCCCGACAGTGTGAAATCTATCGGAGGCTATGCGTTTTACAATTGTAAAAGCTTGGAAAACATAACAATTCCCGAGGGCGTGCCGTCTATCGGAAATTACACGTTTTACAATTGCAGCAGTCTGGAAAGCATAACAATTCCCGAAGGTGTGACATCCATCGGAACTGTGTCAACTTACGGAAGTCATGTATTTTCCAACTGTTCCGCTCTGACAAGCCTAACTATTCCCGGCAGCGTGAGAACCATCGGTAATCTGGCGTTTGACGGATGTACGGGATTAAAGACGGCGGGTCCCGTTGCGGGCAAAGAGGAAGATGAGAACGGGGACGAATATAATTACAAGTTCGGATGGACAGAGTCTGTCCCGGCTTACGCATTCCACAACCTCACCGGTCTGGAAAGCGTAACGATTACCGACAGTGTGAAAACTATCGGAAATTATGCGTTTGACGGATGCAGTGCGCTTTCAAACGTGATACTTTCCGAAAGCTTGAATACTATCGGAGATTACACATTCAGAAACTGCGGCAATCTGGTAAACATAACGATTCCCGACCAAGTTGCAACTATCGGAAATTACGCGTTTTACAATTGCACGGGTCTGGAAAGTATGATAGTTCCCGAGAGTGTGACAAGGATAGGTCCCGCGAGCGCATCGTATGCCGACTATACATTCTACAAGTGCGATAATTTGCTGATGTACGTTGTGGCGGGTTCATACGCCGAGGATTATGCCGTAAAACACAACATAGTGTTCGATCATATAGCTAAAGGATATAAAAAGGCGATATTGACAGTATGGTTTAACAATGAAATAATGAAGGAAGACGGTAACTATAAGGTACACTGGTATGCAGACGGTGTCTCCGACGATGATAAATTCGGTACCGGAAGTGTGGCTTTATTCTCGGATAAAACATTGTCGCTGTACTGTGTCATCGAGTTCAGCGAGGACAATGCATTCAAATACCGTGTTCCGAAGATCGAACCGATATCGACAGATGGTCAGTACAATTTGATATTCCCCATCAAATGCACTTTGGAGGAGCTTCCGTCCGTTACCGTATCGGGACGCGTGGAAGACACGGACGGCGAACCGATACCGGATGCGACCGTTTCGATAACGCAGACAGCGGGCGGCAAATATTCGCGCGTAACGACTGTTGAAACAAACAAGAACGGAGAATACAAATGCGAGGGTCTTGTGTACCTGCCGACAAAGGTGACTGCAGGAGCGAACGGTTATTACACAGGTTCGGCAACGGCGATTTCCGACAGCAATGCTTCCGCCGGTGAAACGCCCGAAAGTGTGGATGCGGGAACATTGACGCTCTTTAAAATGCCCGACAGCAAGATAACGCTCGAAATGAGCGCGGTAAGCGCTGCCGCAGAGGGTGAAATAGGAGCGGTTTCCGCAGTTACCAATGCGGACAATTTGAGTTTCACACTCAAGAATTTAACGAAAAATACCGATATTACGGAGTTTACCCTCGATTATCCGTATATCGTGCTTGAGGATGATACGCTTGGTGAGGAAGATATTATTGAGATAACGGCAGTTGACAACTCCGGTCAAATGACCGCGGAGCCAACGGAAGTGACTCTCAAGAATAAACAGGGAACGGCAAAGATAAGGTTTGTTAAAAACGGATACTTCTCCGCGAATATCACGGGCGGCGTTTCAAGCAGTGTGATGATTTTTGACAAAAACGGCGATTTGCTCGACAGACAGATGACAACATCGGTTGTGTTTAATTCGCCGGCTTTGAAAGAGGGCGATTACAGCGTTGTATTCATGAAGAAGAGCATTCTGCTTTCGCGTGTGTCGAATATTTCAAAGTTCGATGATTACAAGCTCAAAAACGGAGAGGATTACAAGCTTGAAGAGGTGAGTATTTCAAACGGTGTCGTAACGCAGCTCGGCAGCGTGGAGATACCGGAATTTGATGAGAGTAAGCTTTATTATACAAATCCGAAGTCTACAAAGGTTGAAGTCACAAATAAAAATGAAGTCGTAGTGGGAAATCTTATTCAGATACGCGCGGAATATACATTTGACGATAAATACACGACAACAGACCATAGCGTAAGCTTTGAAATCCCCGACGGCGTTCGATTTGTGGAGGGCAGCACGACATTTAACGGAAAAGCGGTAAGCTGCGTACCTCGCGGCAATGTAATTACCGTGGATACAAACGCGGACAGCGGTTATGTGAGGTTTTATGTAATACCTGAAAAGAGCGGTCGTTACGCGGTTGACGGAATACTCGATTTCACAAATAACGGTGAGAAGGTGTCGCAGCCGATAGGCTCCGCGGAATTTACCGGCACCGAAATGGTTGTCGCGGTAGCCGACAAAACGAGCCAAAAGAAAATAAGAGTTGAGGGAAAAGCCACTCCGCTCAGTAACATAATAATTTACGAAGGCGATAAAGCGATAGGCTCAGCGTCGGCGAACTCTGCCGGAACATGGTCGGCGATGTGTACTCTGCAAAATACTTATTCCGTATCGGAACATGATATTTATGCGAAAATCACGGATAGGTACGGTTCGATGGTCATTTCCGAAACGTCAAGAGTTCTCTACAACAAGGACTACAAAGAGCTGTCGGATATTAAAATGCTGTATCGCGCAACATCGGTAATGATGGATTTCCTTAAGGAATCCGATTCAACTCTTTCGTATGCTTTCATACCGGAATCGCGTAACTTCACGTTTATAGTAAACTTTACGGATAACGATCCCGGTAAGATAACGGATGTATATGTTCGCACGGAAAGCGCGAACGGCGAGAAATTTTATATACCGTGCACATACGATACCGTAAGAAATTGTTGGCTTGGCGCTTATGAATATCCTACCGATGATTCCGTTCCGGTTTCCGCTACGGCGATGTATAATCTCGATGAAGATTTACCGGTGCTGTTTACGGCGGAGGATTTGCCGGATTACGCGAAGAAATACAGCGACACATACAACGATCTGCGCAAGAATATTGAACCGCTGCTTTTGTTTAAAGAAATATCCGGCGATACGAATGAAACGTATCGGACGGAAATCAGCGTTGAACAGAACGGCGAAGCATACAAATTGGGTATGATCGAACTTGAGGATATGGGTTATTCCGCATTTTACAAAAACGAGTGGGAGGAATGCGGATATGAGATAATCTCGTTTGAAGATGATACCTCCATGTATGTCAGAACCGAGACGGACGGATATAACTGTGCATATTATATCGTTCTTCCCGAAAAGGATACTTATGTAAAGCTGAGTATGGCATATGATGAGGATGACGAAACAAAAGGCGCTTCTTATGCCGTCAACTTATGGGAAGTATATAAGAACAACAAACTCGGAAAAAATGATGCGAGCCGGTATGTTCTTAACAATAAACGGGATATACTGCCTTCGTTCATAGACGCGAAATGCAAATATGACGGTTCGTGGAGAATTTCGGACGAATCTGTACGCCACGGCTTTGCCGAGCAAATGAACCGGTTCGGTTCGGAAACCGATGAATTCGGCACGGAAAAAGATAATTTGATAAGAACAAGGCTTATATCGGATATTGCGGTAAAAGCATTTATGAGCAGTATTGCGGATAATCAACCGGATTCGCTAAACGGCGGACTCAAAAAGCTTCTTGCAAATCGGTCTGCGTTTAACAATATTATCAAAGGACTTACCTATACAAAAGATGAATCCGATATGTCATTCGGTGTTTCCGAAAAATTCGGAGAAAACGCGCTTGATAAGTCAATAGCCGGCGCAGTGAACGACCTTGATGATAATTCTGTCGGTTCGCTTGCCGCTATGTTGGATACAATGTCGTTTATAAATGATGAGTTTACTCCGATTTATAACGGATTCAATGAATTATGGAGCGATATCCGCAGCTCTTATGATATGTGTCCTCCGGAAGGGGAAAAGGAAGATAACTATTTGGCACCCGCTCCGCTGCCGGCAGAGACAAAACCGGATAAGCAAATCACCAAGATTATAGACCCATCCGGTTATGTGTGCGAGGCTGTTCCGTCAAACCGTCTTGAAGGTGTAAAAGTGACGGCATACAGACTCACAGACGATCTTGACGATTTCGGTCAGCCTACGGGAGAAAAGATTTCGAGTATATGGGATGCGGAGGAGTATGATCAGAAAAATCCGCTTTTGACCGACGAAAACGGCGAATACGCATGGGATGTTCCCGAGGGATTGTGGCAGGTTAAATTTGAAAAGGACGGATATGAAACCGATTATTCCGAATGGCTGCCCGTTCCGCCGCCGCAGACAGAGGTTCACATTGCGCTCGTATCAAAAGAAGCTCCGACGATCAAGTCGATCAATGTGTTTAATACGGGAGTGCGGATAGAATTCAGCAAGTATATGGATATTGACAGCGTAACGAATAATGTTTCGGTTATATGGAACGATTCGCCTGTGAGCGGAACGGTTAAACCGGTTAACGCCGAGGGCTCGTTTGATGATCCGGATATCGAGTATGCAAGTGTGTTTATGTTTGTTCCCGATAAGAAAATAGAGGACAGCGTAACCGTAAGCATAAACGGAGAAGTAATGAGCTATGCATCGGTTGCGATGGATTCGGCATATAATTCATCGCCGCTGGATGTATGTCTTGAACCCGAAAGTATTGAGGTTTGGGAATCGGTTGAGGTGCTTTATAACGACAACAGAGCGATAGATCTGCATATTTTACCTGCAGAGGCGGGCGCAAACAAGACGATTTCCATAAAATCCGTTGCGCCGGATATAGTGTCGCTGTTTGACGATGTTGATACCGTGATTACCGATGATAACGGAGTAGCGACCGTTACGGTTAGCGGCGATCTGCCCGGAAAGGGAGATATATTATTCAATATGGAGGGAACCGGTATTTCCGCAAAAACCACAGTCAGTGTAGTGAACACGTTGTCGGCAACATCGACACCGAAACCGACGGAAAAGCCGAAACCGACGGAAAAGCCGAAATCGACATCGGCACCGACGAAAAACGGTAAATTCGATTATATCATCAAGAGCGCGTCCGTAAGAAACGGTAAGTTGAATGTTTCGCTCGAATATCAGGGAACGGACCCGAAACCGACCGCAAAACTGTTTGCCGTATCATATGATAATGACAATAAGATTGTGGGAACATGTATTTTTGATATAAACGGTACAGAGGTTGACTTTGGAAATCATACGTTGACGACCGGAAAGAAGATAAATATATTTATCTGGGATGGAGTTGATAAAATGGTTCCGCTTGCGGAAAAATATGAAATAAAATAATTTTCGCAAAATGATAATCAATTTGCGCTGCGGTAATTAAGTTTATACTCTACCGGAAGAAGCCGTTGCACATGAGCATTTTAAGCCGCTCATGTGCCGGCTTCTTTTAATTATTCAAGAGTTAGTTGGAGGATCAATATATTGCGGCTTTCAGCTTCAAAACTGTATTTTGACATGAAAAAACCGACCCCCGATCGTTGGATTTTTTGGTCCGGCTTTCGGGGGTCGGTTCAATTTCAACAGTTTTATTTATTTGTGCGGCTTTTGCGGATCTGCTTTTTCAAGGCTCCGCCGCCGCTGTCGATTAAGTTTCCAAATCGGTAAATCTTTCGTCAAATCGTCTGAATACCGCCGCAACCTGAGCGCGTGTGGAGTTATCATGCGGCGCGAAAATATTGTTTTCATAGCCGTTTAACAATCCGATCTCACTTTCCCATGCGACCGCAGCTCTTGCGTATTCCGATATGCTTGCCGCATCGTCATAATCAAGCGTGAAGTCCGACGAGGTATCATAGCCTATGTAATTCGCATAGCGATATATTATCGCCGCCATTTGCTCGCGTGTAATCGGGTCATACGGTCCGAATTCCGATGCGGAATATCCCAATACGATACCGTTTTCCGCTGCCCACGCGACCGCATCGGAATAATATTCATCGTCCGGAATATCTTTAAACGGAGATTTGCGGACTATTTCCGGTTCGTCTTCCATGCGGTAGATAACCGTCACGAACATTGCTCTTGTAATATCCATATGCGGGGCAAAAATTATCGTTTCTATGCCGTTCATCAAACCGTATATATATACATGTTTTACATCGTCATAGAACCAGTCGCCTTTATTCACATCGATAAACGGCAAATCATCGTCCGCTTCTCCTCCGGAACCTATGTCGATAACTTTGTTCCTTCTTCTCCTGCTGCCGCCCGAACCTGAAGGAGTCTTTGTCGGCTCGGGAGTCGGTGTGACTGTCGGTTCGGGTGTCGATATAAGCGTAGGATCGGGTGTGGGCGTTGATTTTACCGATGACGATCCGCCGCCGCCACCGCCGCCACCGCCGCCTCCTCCGGAGGAGCTTATGACTTTCACCTTAATATCAAATTCGATCGACTCGTAATTTTTATTATCCGGAGTGAATATAACGGTTTCCTCAAATGTTCCCTCCGTGTTCATAGTCTTATTCGGCGTTTTCCACGAATAAGAGCCGGTGATCTCTTCTCTGCTTTCATTGACCGCTTTTCCGCCGGTAAAAGTCGAATCACCCAGCTTTTTGCCGCGTTTGAGATTTTTGGCGGTCGGTAATTTTTCCGTATATACCTTGGCTTTTTTTATGGTTGCCGTCAAAGATCCCGCAAAGGACCCCGTATATATGTAATTGCCGGCATTGGCTATTTTATACCATACCGTGTATTGCCCCGCGTCGATTCCGGTCGGTATTTCCGCCGAATATTCACCGTCTTCGTCAAAACCGTATTTCCATTCTCCTATATTCGTCGTTCCCGCCGTTATAAGCTCCTGTGCATTGCCGTTATATACAAGCTCGTTTGCGGTCGGCTTTGTCGCCTCCAAAACAGGATTTTGTGTATGATCCGGGTCAAGTGACGGGTTAGGTGTCGGTTCGACAGTCGGCGTAATCGTTGAATCGGGCGTCGGCTTAACGGTCGGTGCAATTGTCGAATCGGGTGTCGGTTCGACAGTCGGCGTAATCGTTGAATCGGGCGTCGGTTCGACAGTCGGTACAATCGTCGAATCGGGAGTCGGTTCGACGGTCGGTACAATCGTCGAATCGGGCGTCGGTTCAACAGTCGGTGCAATAGTTGAATCGGGTGTCGGTTCGACAGTCGGTGCAATAGTTGAATCGGGTGTCGGTTCGACAGTCGGTTCGGGCGCTTCAATTATAACTTCGATCGTTTCCGCTTCGATATCATTGTAGTTATTGTCTCCGACTACCCTGTAATAAATCGTATATTTACCCGCATTTGTTCCTTTTGGGGGATCGGTCGAATAATTTTTTCCGTCAAGACTGTATTGCAGGGTTCCGCCCTCGGTTTTGCCTTTTTCAGACAATAATTCATGCTCGGATGCGTTATATACAAGTCCTGTTTTTCCGACCGGTTTTGTAAGAATCGGATTCGCTTTTGTGATATTAACCGTAACGGTAAGCTCTGTAAATTTTGTGTCATCTTCCGGTTCCGACGGAGCGGCTTCTGCCCCGTCATACCTCGGGAAAAGCTCCGTTGCGATTATTGTGAGCGTGTAGTCATTCACTTCGGCGTCGGTCGGGATAGTAAGAGTATCCTCGGTTATCTGTGCCTTAAGCCTTTCGTTTCCTTCTTCAAGGAGCTTATAATCAAAATTACCTTCGGAGGCGTATTTGTCCGCATATTCCGGGTCATCCTCATACTCTGCTTCGTCCGCATATCTTATATATTTGAATAATTTTTCATTCGCACCGCGTCCGTAGCTCGTTTCGATCATTATGTTTTTTCCGACAAACGGTATTTGTATCAGTGTTTGATCATCTCTGAACACAGGTCTGCCGAGTTCATAGTCCATTGCCCATATTTTGCTGAAATCCCAATTTACAAATGTACCTTTTTTTACAAACTCATCTTGGGTTTTCGCTTCCACCTCACCGGGGGTATCTCCGCCCGGTATACCTTTGATGATGCCGGAGGTATTTTCATTGTAAAGATAATAGCAGTGTTCCGCAGTTTCCGGTCTCCATCCGGAGATATTGCCGCCGTTGTTTGTTGTTATCCACGAAATATTTCCGATGTTATAGCAGTTCCTTATGACAGCGGAACCGCAAGATCCCGAAATGCCCCCGAAGCTTTCGCTTTTCGCTGAAACAGAACCGGTATTATAGCAATTTTCTATTGTACTCAAAAGCCGTCCGCAGATACCGCCGACATTGGAACGTCCCGAAATATTACCGTCATTATAACATTTCATTATAACGGAGCCTATATTGTTACATCCCGCGATGCCGCCGATGAGAGCGCTGCCGGTTCCGCTGTATGAAACTTCACCGGTATAGTAACAATTTTCCACAGTACCGCCGTTATCTCCGACAATGCCGCCGATATATTCGGAAGCCGCTCCGCCGTTAACGATGCCGTCTACGCCGAGATTTTGAATTTTTCCGCCGTTTTCGACTTTTCCGAACAAGCCTATATATTTGTCGGTTGAATTATTGATATACAGTCCGGTGATTTTAAAACCTCCGCCGTCAAAGACACCTTCGAATGAGCTTGAGGAAGAATTTCCGATCGGTGTCCATGAGATGCCTGTATCGCCGTAGTTTTCCGACATATCGATATCGGCTTCCAGCTTGAAATACTGTTTTTCGCCGGAATTGCCGCTGTTTATGTACTCGCGGAACTTTTCAAGCGTTTCAAGATTTTCGATCCTGTACGGATCCCCTTTTGAACCGTCGCCGTCATCCGCATCGGTAAACTCCGCCGCCGATACTGCCGTAAGCGAAAATGCCGGCATAAGCGACAGCGTCATTGATAAAAGCACAACCAACGCTGTCAATCTTTTTTTAAATGATTTGATCTTCATACAAAGACTCCTTTCCCTATGTATGCTTGTACGAACGAATATACCATAGTCGTAAAGCGTCATAACGGTATAACCGTGCATTGCCGTTTTTTTACTGCCGGTAAAAAAATTCCCGGTAAAGCATACAATTAAATATTTATCCATATATATTATACCTCAATTTTCTCCGGTTGTAAATATAAAATACGGATTTTCCCGGGACAAGATTTTTTTGTCAAATAAAAAAAATCTTCTTGTGTTTTTTGCGTTTTGTGATATAATATAAAATTAGGTGGTTTTTTTGTGAAGCACCGATTTATTCATGGGTTTACTCAGACACCAATACAGTTTATGTATGAAAAGTTAAGGAAAGGATGATTTACCGAATGAAAAAAATAATCAGCATATTTTTATCGATAGCCTTACTGTCTACATCGGCAGTATCGGCGGCGCCGGCAGTGGATAAAGGAGAAAAAGTAACTCTTATAGTCGAGGTGGAGGGCGCATCGCTGCTGGAAACAAAAAATGCCGCAGTCTTGGGCGCATCGGAGTTTATGAAAACGACCGAAGCAAAAACAACCGAAACGCGCATTTTATCCGCACAGTCGAAAGTCAAATCGGATATCGAAAAGAAAGTACACGCGAACGCGGACAAAGGATTTACATACACAAGCGTTTTCAACGGCTTTTCAATGGAGGCATATACCTCCGACATCGAAAAAATAAAAGCCGCAGACGGAGTTAAAAACGTGTATATCTCACAGACATACAAAATTCCGGATGATAAAATTTCCGATGAACCGGCAATGCTTTTCGACGATACCTATGATGACCGAGTGAGCGCGGATATGATGAATGTGCGGTATATGTATGATTTGGACTATGACGGACGCGGTCAAGCCGTGGCGATCATCGATTCGGAATTTGATACGGCTCATGAATTTTTTGCATCCGATGTTATCGACCCCAAATTTTCAAAAAGCGATATAAAAGCCTTTTTGGAAAACAACGAGCTTAATATAAATGCATCGGTAAATCAGGTCTACAAAAACAGTAAAATTCCGTTTGCGTACGATTACGGTGAAGGAGACGCCGACACATACTCTGCCGTGAACATACACGGCAGTCATGTGGCGGGAATAGCCGGAGGCAAGAACGGTAATTATTACGGAAATGTATTTTCGTGTATGGCTCCCGAGGTGCAGCTCATTTTGATGAAAGTCGTCAACAAAGCCGGAGAATTTAGCTATGATGCCATACTTGCGGCATTAGACGATGTGTCGAAAACAGATATATGCGCTGTGAATTGCAGTTTCGGAGAAAACGTGATCATAAGCGAATTATATACCAAAATATTGGAAAATCTCAGAAATACGGGGATAGTCGTAATTGTGGCTGCGGGAAATTCCGACAGAGCGAGTGAAACGCCGGACAATCCCGATTATGCATATCCCATGCTTCCCGCAGGCGAACCATGCACAACAAGTGTTGCGTCTGTTGATTCGGACATTTTATGGGTTTTAGATAATACGATCACTCTCGGAAACGGTGAGGTATTGGAATACGAAGCGGAAGACCTGGGAAAATTTTTTGAAGGTTTTTCCGATAAATTTTATGAATATGTTATTCTTAACGATATAAGCGACATTAAAAAGAACGATATGAACGGTAAGATCGGAGTATATCCCGACACAATTGCCGGCAGTGACATAGAAACCGCTTTGCATGACGCGGGCGCTTTGGGAAGAATTGTAATTATGTCCGGCGAATCGGATTCTGTGAGCGGTTTTCGCCTTGATCTGAGAGCTGCGGCGGTAAAGAGATCTTCCGGCGAAAAGCTTATTGCCTGCGAGGAAAAAATTCTCAAAACCACAC